>NZ_KB235906.1:81861-82567 GCF_000332155.1 Kamptonema formosum PCC 6407
CAAAATCTGTGGCAGATATGCTGTCGGGGGGTTGCCAGCGATGCACGAAATCGTATTTCCATAAACTTCGTCCCAACACCTGAATTAAACTTACTTTTAATGCTGTTGTTATTGCTATTGCTTGCTGGTATACTTTCTCTCCAATCACCCGTTGGTTAAACAAAAATCGTAAACATAAGGAATTCCCCATAGAATTCCTACTGCTTCAGCTTGTCGCACCGAAACCAATCCACCGAATAACTTTCCTATATATTTATCTAAAGCTTGCTGGTTAAATGCAAAATATTTATCGGGATTGGTTAAATTCTTTCGAGGTAAATTTCGGTCTTCAAGAAAATCAAACACTACTGTCCAGATAGTTTGACTGGTGATAAAATTTACCTGCTTTTGTTCGATCATATAGACAGAAAAAGCCATTGACAGAGTGCGTAAATCTTTTTCAAAGTTCCGCTTTAAATCAATTTTTAAATCTTGATTTTTCTCGATAACTGCGGTCAAGTTTCCCAGAATTTCCTGTTCAAATTCACTGGTGTTTTGACTATAATATTCAGTAGCTGTAGTCCGCAAAATTTCCCCATCAAATGGGACACCGTTTTTAAGTTGTTGGTAAGCTTGCTCAATTAAGCTCATCAAAACAGTATCGGCTAGTTCTGTTTCAGTACCGCCCAATACTTGGGGCGATTTCTGTACATTATGATAGGTAGCA
>NZ_KB235906.1:82667-83164 GCF_000332155.1 Kamptonema formosum PCC 6407
GACAGAATCTAATTTATTAGAATCCTGTCTAGCTCTTTGTCTAGCACCGATTTTCTAGCTCAACGATTTTCTAGCTCTTTGTCTAGCAACGATTTTTAAATCTTACCTGCGCTTCATAAGCTGTTGCGCCGGAAAGTTTTGCACGTCCCAGCCCTGACTGCATATTGTTAATGCTCCCAAAATAACAATTTAGATGTGTGTTAGTTTAGAATTAGAAAAACTTGGGTCTTGGCAACTTTTGGTGATCGGAACCAATGCCGAATGGCGATCGCTGTTTTTTCAAACTGTTTCTAGGGAGAGAAAAACCCTTTACATCTTGATTAAAAATCGGCGACTCAATAAATCAATACTAGCACGACCATACATTTGTCGCTTCAGCATTTTTAATCGATTAATATGTCCTTCAACCGGGCCATTACTTACAGATAAAGTCACACCCGCCTTAACAGAATCATAATCCTCACGTAACCGCACTGCAAAACGTTGAATGGGAGAAA
>NZ_KB235906.1:83264-83511 GCF_000332155.1 Kamptonema formosum PCC 6407
ATCAAAACTTTGCCCGTATTCTTGGTTTAAAAGTCCCACAGATATCATCGGACTGACAGATTACGATTTGCCTATTCCCGAAGAACAAGCTGAACACTACCGCGCAATCAGCCGCGACATTCTCGAAACTAATACTCCCCAATATCACTTACTTAAAACTTTTACTTCTGCACTGCCAAATAGCTCGACAATAAGATAAATACACTTAATTTTCGTCTGTATTGGCTGTGAATGCGATGACTTACTG
>NZ_KB235906.1:83611-139563 GCF_000332155.1 Kamptonema formosum PCC 6407
CGATCGCTACTCTTGAAATGACTTGGATGGACTTCGTTCGCAAGCAGGGCAACCTCAGCCGGGATAATATGAGTTTGATGCGATCGCCATACGCCATTGGTTCGGATCACCAAAAGTTGCCAAGACCCTTAATGTGGTTTCAAAAATCCTCTGTTTGCAGTTTTGACCTCTGCTTTTTGCAGTTCGCTACACTTAGGGGTTAGAGACTCCAACCACCAAGCGACTTCTAGTAATTTTTTTAGTTTTTT
The DNA here is from genome assembly GCF_000332155.1 of Kamptonema formosum PCC 6407. Lineage (GTDB taxonomy): Bacteria > Cyanobacteriota > Cyanobacteriia > Cyanobacteriales > Microcoleaceae > Kamptonema > Kamptonema formosum. The sequence continues at coordinate 83,860 of NZ_KB235906.1, forward strand.
TTAAACTCTATACCCGCCGCTTTGTCTTTTTTGATGCTCGAACGTCTTGGTACTTTTAATTTAGCTTTCATTCGATAGTGTAATTGCTTGTGTAATGTTTGATACTTGACTGATATTTGATATTTCTCTTCTACCCACTTACCAATTTCTTTATAGCTTTTAAATTCACATGATTCCTCACTTAATTTCTCTGATAATCCAGCTATTACAGCTTTAGATATTACTCGGGGTCTACCAGTTGATTTTCCGATTTTTAGCAGTGCGGGTAGACCGCCAAAACTATATTGTTTTAACCATCTATTTACAGTTATCCTATGTACCCCTAAACGTTCTGCTACATCTGTAAGGCTGGGACTTAATCCCGCTTTTAACCAATAAAGTGCCTGAATTTTTTGTCGGTTAGTTATAGTTCGCTGCTGCGACAAAATTATTTTTAACTCCCCAACGCTTAAATCAATTCTTTCTTGGTAATTTACTTTCATGCACCACTCCTCAAAATCTCATTGTTATTATAGCATACTTTTAGGGAAATGGTATGACAAAAGAGGGATAAGGAGAAAGTTGTCACTTAAAATCCCTAATCATTAATATGTGCATAGGGCGACGCTATGGCAATTTGGGATAAATCTCTATCAATTCTGGCAAAGCCAAAAAGTCCATCAACCGTTCTCTCTCTAGGGGTAATATTATAGGTAGGACAATAGCAGAAGTGATCCTTTGCAAGTCGGTAACTTCCTAGATCGCAATATCCACCTAAAATATATGCCTCTTCATTGTAGGAACAAATCATTCCATAGTGAGCCATATAGTGTGGTAAGGTAGCAAAGATGAATGTTTCACCGCCATTATTATGTTTCCTTAAAAGCTTTTTTTTGTTCGTTACTCGCTCTGTATCGCTCCAAGGCAACAATTTGCTATCCAAGGCTGGAATAAATTCATTTATTCTCGCACCTGGATGATTGGTTTCTCCCTCTTGGTACTTGAGGGAAATTGGCCCGTTTTCCATCCAAAGGATTTCCGCTTCCTCTTCACCTAAAACTTGCCAAGATTCTACTTTTACCCCAGCAGGAATAAAGGAGTAACCATGTCGATCTAGTTGCCATTCACCCATTTTAATCTTACCAGCCAGAATAAAAATTTCCAAATCAGCGGTGAAGATCCCAGATGGTGCTGCAAAATTGGGCGGTAGGATTACTCTCGATGTAGATGCACCACAATCATGCCAAGTCAGCAATCTTCGTCTTCCTGGTAGGACTCGTTCGGGCATTCCACTGATTTGCCATCCTGGTTCTTCTGGCACCGTATTTGTATTGAAAAATTGATACTGACGAGGCACATACTCATTCGATATTGCCGTAGACCTTCCTGATAGGTGCAAGCGTCCGCTCCCATCTCCTCCCCAATCCTCTTGTCCAGGCGCTACACTTAAAAAATTATCCGTTTGGTCTGTTTGGGCCAAATTAAAACTTCTATTCGCGTCACCCATAATTCCCTCTTTTCCTGTTTATATGATTCTCCTTACGGAGTTAATTTTATAGCCTAAAGTGTAACGCCAACGCAATGACGTTGTTTATTTTTGTCCAACTAGCTTCACCAATTAAAATTTATCTGGATGTAACTAATTTTCCTAGAGCGCTAGTCCAGTAAAAGGTATTGACAAATTAAACAGTATGTGCAGGCAGACAATTAGCAATTTTTCGAGGATGAGATTCAAACATACGAGCCAGAACATGAAGATTGTGAACAACCGCTATCCGTCGGAGGTCAAACAGGTTTTTACGTAAACCGATGTAGCGAGCTCGATCTCCCTGCCATTGACCAATATGGGCTAAACTATGTTCGACACTCACACGCTTTCTTAATTGCTGCCGACCAGATGAAGTAGTTTGACGTTCGCGTAATTCCTGCAATAAAGGTTCATCTGGGTGAATAGAAATACTGCGACCTTTAGGACTAACTGTACATTGAGAAACTAGAGGACAAGCCTGACATTGTTGTGGGGGAAATTGGACTTTTTTTCCTTCCACAAAAGGGATGCTGAGGTTATTAGGACAGCGAATTAAATGATTTGACCAGTCTATATGAAAAGCAGTTTTATCAAATTTATTCCCATTGCGAACTGGCCAAGCTTTACAGAAGATTGTCAAGTTAGCTTTGCGTTCTTTTACCCAATGGCTATTCAAGTAAGCACGGTCGATATGTAACTCTTCTAAAACCACTTGTTGAGATGCCAAGTCGAGGGCAATTGCCTCAGTAACGCTGGCTTCTGCTTGATTAGCGGGAGTAATTCCTACGGCTCTAATCATGCCTAAATTTAAGTCTTTCAGAATGTGGCGCTTATAACCATTAAATTTTTGGGAACGGCTTTAAGGAACGCGCATTATATCCTTGCAGTTGTTCGGCTTGCTCAATTGTCTGTTCTATTAAACGTTGATCGCCACCACCAGCAATTAAAGCAGCTCGGAATCTAACTAGAGTTCCTTTACCAAATGGTGCTTGTTCGCAATCCAGACAATCAAGGACTAACTGCCATCTTCTATCCATCACCATTGCTTCAATGACTTCATCATCTGACACTCCTGTATAAGCTTGCAAAATAATTGCTAGAGCTATTTGCGCTGGTGCTACCGGACATTTTCCCATAGTGCTATCTTTAAACAACAAATTGGTCAATTCTTGTTGAAATTGTTCATCAAATAATTCATGACGTATTTCTCTGAGAAATAAGAATAGTTTGGCTTTACGAATGCGTTTAGCCACTATTTGTTCTTGACCAGACAGTTTGATGGGAGGATTCCAGGTTGGTGGACGCATTGCTTGGCTCCGAGTATGTTGATCGGGATGGTTTTTCTAGCCCATCATAAAGAGTGATTTTTGTCAATCTCTTTTACTGGACTGGCGCTCTAGCAGTTAGAGAAAACTATAGAATATCTACAGAATTAAATCGTGATTGAGGCAATTGCGATCGCATCTGACTTCTACATTACAAAATAAAAGTTCATTAGCCTCCTAGAGAATAATTCGGGAGCTTGCTCATCCTAGGTTAATCATAGAATTACGTTTCCTGTAAACGCATCATTTACTTGACAAATATTCTTTTATGTGATGAGTAAATCGTTTGGGAGCTATCTCTATCAATTCTGGCAAAGCCAAAAAATCCATCAATCGTTCTCTCTCTAGGGATAATATTATAGCTAGGACAATAGCAGAAGTGATCCTTTGCAAGTAGGTAATTTCCTAGATCGCAATATCCACCTAAAATATATGCCTCTTCATTGTAGGAATAAATCATTCCATCGTGAGTGATATGGTGTGGTAAGGTGGCAAACATCAATGTTTCACCGCCATTATTATGTTGCCTTAAAAACTTTTTCTTGATTGTTACTTTCTCTGTGTTATGCCAAGACAACAATTTGCTATCCAAGGCTGGAATAAATTCATTTATTCTCGCAACTGGATGATTGGTTTCTCCCTCTTGGTACTTGAGGGAAATTGGCCCGTTTTCCATCCAAAGGATTTCCGCTTCCTCTTCACCTAAAACTTGCCAAGATTCTACTTTTACCCCAGCAGGAATAAAGGAGTAACCATGTCGATCTAGTTGCCATTCACCCATTTTAATCTTACCAGCCAGAATAAAAATTTCCAAATCAGCGGTGAAGATCCCAGATGGTGCTGCAAATTTGGGCGGTAGGATTACTCTCGATGTAGATGCACCACAATCATGCCAAGTCAGCAATCTTCGTCTTCCTGGTAGGACTCGTTCGGGCATTCCACTGATTCGCCATCCTGGTTCTTCTGGCACCGTATTTGTATTGAAAAATTGATACTGACGAGGCACATACTCTTTCGATATTGCCGTAGACCTTCCTGATAGGTGCAAGCGTCCGCTCCCATCTCCTCCCCAATCCTCTTGTCCAGGCGCTACACTTAAAAATTATCCGTTTGGTCTGTTTGGGCCAAATTAAAACTTCTATTCGCGTCACCCATAATTCCCTCTTTTCCTGTTTATATGCTTCTCCTTACGGAGTTAATTTTATTGATTATAAATTTTTGGATAGGTCTACTTCCAAATCACGATTCTCTTCTAAAGTCGGGAGTGTTCCAACACCATCATTAACATCACTGCCAAATGTCCTGAATAAATTGATTATATACATCACCATTCTGATTGCATAAAACAAAGATAGACTAAACCATAAGAGATGGTTACTTGGAAACCTAATGAACGCAAAACTTGTAGGTACAAACCCGACCACAAAAGCGACTAAGCTAACATTGCGGAGAATATCTCCTTGTGCTAAACCCAAGAAGTATCCTTCGAGCGTAAAACCTATTGCACACAATAATAAGGACAGTTGTAACCAAGGAAGAAAAACTTTTATATTTGAGGTGACTTCAGTGTGGTTAGTGAACAAACTAAAAACAAAATCGGGAAATAGCACGCACACTCCACCAAAAAACAGTCCTACCATGAGAGCAGTTGACAGAGAAACAAAAGCTATGGGTGCTAATTGTTGTGAATCTCCTTTTCCTTTAAAGTTTCCCACCAAAGTTTCTGTGCCAAATCCCAGCCCCTCTACAAAATATATATTAAGGCTAAATATCTGCCACAATAAGGCATTTTGAGAATAAATTACTGTTCCCATTTGTACTCCTTGATAGCTGAATGTTAAGGAGACAATCAGAATAATTAAATTGCTGAGGAGAATGTTTGTATTCAGGGTCAAATTAGACTTCATAGCTGAGATATCCCATATTTTTCCAAATAGGGTTCGTATTTCCAGCCACTGGAATTCCTTGAAAAAAAATATCAATCCCACCAATAACGCTAAATATTGGCTTGTGGCATAAGAAACTCCTGCCCCTACACTTTCCCATCCCAGGTAGATAATAAGTAGATAGTCAAGTGCGATTTTGCCACCATTTCCAAGGATTGACAAAAACACAACTAAGCCATTTTTTTCTCGCCCTAGAAACCAACCTATCAGGACAAAATTGAGTAAAATTGCAGGCGCTCCCCAAATTTGGGTATAGAGATAGGCAAGCCCTGAAGATTTGATCTCTGGGGGAACATTGAGTAGGGCAAACCCAAGTTCTCCTAAAGGGTATTGTAAGAGGATGAGGACGACACCTAAAACTAGAGCAATTACACCATTACGCAGTCCTACCAATAACATCCCTTCTCGGTCATTTCGTCCTACTGCTTGCGCTGTAACTCCAGTAGTTCCCATTCGTAAAAAGAATAAAACTAAATAGACAAAGTTTAGCAAGTTTCCAGCCAGGTTAACTCCAGCGAAGTGGCGGATTTCTTCAAGATGGCCCAGGAACATGACACTGGCTATATTGGCCAGTGGAACCATAATACTCGATAGGACGTTGGCTAGAGCTAATCGGAAGTAGCGGGGTATAAAATTATACTGAGCTGGAAGTATGAGGTTCATAGATTGATTATTAAGTTATGGGGTCTGGCCCTTAAGAGAATGTTTGAAAAGTTAGAGGTTGAGTAAAAAATGGTTAAGTTACAATAAGGCTGTTGGCTGGTGTCTTGTAAGAAACTACCATGAAAACATTCGCCGTGTCTACATCTAAAGTCAAAATATTCAGAAATTATCTTAGGTAGCCTGAAAGGGTGGCAAGCAAGTTGAAATACCTACTAAGGAATGAAAAATAAATAAGAAGAAGGCGAAAAACTGCAACGCTGCATGAAAAGCGTTGAGGCAATTTCAGCCGAGATTAAACCGGCCATTCGAGAATAATTCTTCGAAACTCACTCGATCGCCCAATTACAACGGTTAACTTCTATGGAAGCAGATCGCTTGGGAAGGTGGAGTTTTCCAGTGATTCATCGAGCTCGCAGCGATCGCTACGAGCGGATTTCCTGGGAAGAGATATATTGGAAAAACAGAAACTTTTGAAAGTTTTGAACGCACGGTTAGCCGTAACCTCCGCAACTTCTTAAAATAGAAGTTGCCCGAATATATGATATCTTCTAATTTTGTCATGTTTAAATAATTGCTGCTAACTCCTAATGGAAAACTCGATCGCAAAGCGCTACCTTCACCAAAACAAATCACAAATGAACTGTCAAATAGCAATATTGAATCTGTAAACTAGCTTGTAGATAACTCAGATGTTTTGGAACTGGAACGAGAGTTTGAATTAATGCCTTTTGTTCCTCCTCGAACTCCGGTCGAAGAAGCGTTAGTAAAAATTTGGTCGGGAATTTGAGGTTTAGAACGAGTTGGAATTCATGACAACTTTTGGGAATGCGGAGGAGATTCGTTATACAACTTCTCCAAAGTTATGCAACAATAGCTAAATTGTTTTTAAGCCAATTCTTGTTTCATCTTGACACCAATATTGTTTTAACCATCTATTTACAGTTATCCTATGTACCCCTAAACGTTCTGCTACATCTGTAAGGCTGGGACTTAATCCCGCTTTTAACCAATAAAGTGCCTGAATTTTTTGTCGGTTAGTTATAGTTCGCTGCTGCGACAAAATTATTTTTAACTCCCCAACGCTTAAATCAATTCTTTCTTGGTAATTTACTTTCATGCACCACTCCTCAAAATCTTATTGTTATTATAGCATACTTTTAGGGAAATGGTATTACTAGCTGCTCGATTTATCTCTCGCATCCAAAATACGCTTGAAATAGAATTGTCTCTGCGTTCTTTTTTTGAAGCACCCACAATAGCCGAATTAGCCCAGCAAATAGAAACAGAACTTCAAACAAACTCAAGGTTACAACTTTTTCCAATCGAAGTGATTTCTCGCAACCAAAATTTGCCTCTCTCTTTTGGCGAACAACAGTTGTGGTTTTTGGCACAAGTGGAACCGGATAATCCTTTTTATAACGAACACTTTACGATTTATTTACCTAGTTCGATCGATTAGCATTAGAGCAAAGTTTCAACAAAATTATCGAACGCCACGAAATTCTGCGAACCAACTTTTCTGTCTTCGATGGGCAACCAATTCGGATCGTTCAGCCAAGTTGCTATTTACCTCTGCCATTAATTAATCTTCAAGAAATAGCGTCAGAAAGCGATCGCCAAACTGAAGCTTTGCGGTTAGTCACAGAAAAGGCGCGGCAACCTTTTAACCTCACCTCTGATTTGTTGTTACGAGCTACTTTTCTCCAGCTTAGTGACACGGATTATAGACTCTACGTGAATCCAAAAAAGGAGCGATCGCCAAAGTGAGGAGCCTTTTTAAGACATATCAACTCAACTCCTTGCCAAGTAGGTCTTTCAACTTGCTTGTCACCCTTTGAGGCTACCCTAAGATAATTCTTGGATGTCCTGACTTTAGATGTAGACACGGCGAACGTTTTTATGGTATTATCTTGCAACACACCAGCCACAGCATTATGCCTCTATCTGATTTCCCCAGAGGCTCATTGCTGCATAATGCCTGGGAAAATTACCAAATTATTGAGGATGAATTATGGATCCTATTTCTACTGAGTCGATTGATGCCAGTATTGAACAGCGCAAGAAAGCGGGAACAAAAAAAAATCGTATCCAGCGCTCTATTAAATGGTTTTCTGGAGGTTTAACAGCCGCTTTAATTGCATCATATGGTGTGGCTGCAATTAAGGCTGAAGCATCGAAATCTTCTGCACTTCAACAAAGTGCTACTAACTTAAAGCAGGACGGAAATTCACCTAAGCAAGGCTCCATCCCCTCCGGGCCGGAACATTCTTCCTATAAGGTTTCCCGGGGTGAGTTGACAGCCCAACAAAAACAATTTGTGGGAACTTGGCGACTCGTATCCTGGGAAAACAAGGATGCACAGGGAAATGTTACTTATCCATTTGGAAAAGATTCTCTTGGTTACCTTATGTACTCTGCCGATGGACATATGTGTGCAACCTTTTCAAAAAATAAACGTCCTAATTTCCCATCAGGAGACATTTTGGGAGGAACGTTAGAAGAACAGGCAAAAGCAGTACAAACATATATTACCTATTGCGGTAAATATGAACTCCAAGATGGTAAAGTGACTCATCGTGTTGAAGTCAGCCTGTTCCCAAATTATGTGGGTACAAATCAAGTACGCATCTATAGTTTTAAGGAGGGCAAGCTAGTATTGACTCATGCTCCGGAGATGATGGATGGCAAGCTACAAACTCCTTTTATAACTTGGGAGCGCTTTCCAGAGTAACAGTTCACAGGATTTCCAAACGTTACCGGAAAAAACAGCTACACATTGATGGTAGATTAAGAGGCATGGCTAAACTGCCTCATTTTCGGAATTAAAATTTGCCACTCTTGTTTCCAGGGATACTAACAACCACTCGTTTGCAATCTATCACTCTGGCGAACAAGCGTGGCATTTACAGATTTAATCCAGTTTTATTAAGACAAATACTACTTTCTGATATCAATCCTCTAGCCAACGCCGATATTAATATCTTAACTCTTGCACTCGGGTATCTTGCTCGCTGGCATAAACACTTTTTTTACAGCGCAAGCCTAATTTTTATACCGTACAAGGCATTGTTAAGATATTATATTAGAGACAAGCTTATTTTCCTTAAGGTAATATTTATTATGAAAACAGAAATACCTAATCTTTGGATTAAATGCCCCCAGTCCAATCCACAAGCCAATTTACGCCTATTTTGCCTACCCTATGCAGGAGGTGGGACATCAATTTTTCGTCTTTGGCCTCGAGAATTGCCGTCAAATGTAGAGCTTTGTGCGATTGAGCTACCTGGAAGAGAAAATCGCCTCCGAGAACAGCCAATTTCAAATCTTGAAATTCTGACAGATAAATTAGTGGAGGTTTTTCTGCAACATTTGGATAAGCCATTTGCGATCTTTGGTCATAGTATGGGAGCGCTAATTGCTTATGACCTAGCTAGAAAACTCCAGCAAAGAAACGTCAATCCAGTTTATTTATTTGTATCAGGTCGCCCTGCTCCTAACCTACCTGAAATATATTCACCCATTCATTTGTTACCTAATGCAGAATTTATTGAAAAATTAACCAAAGTTTACTCTGCTATACCAGATGTAGTCTTAAAAGATGAAGAACTCATGGAATTGTTCTTACCTGTTTTGCGAGCAGATCTGACTTTAGTAGAAACATATATCCATTGCCAAGTGGAACCTCTTGATTGTCCGATTTTTGCTTTGGGTGGTCTTGAAGATAAGGAAGCCAGTCATCATTATCTTGCTCCTTGGGGTGAGTACACTCGTTCCTCATTTTCAGTACAGATGTTCCCAGGTGGACACTTCTACCTGAATGAAAATAGACAACTCTTGTTGCAGTTTCTATCTGAAACGCTAAAAGACTATTTATAACTCCCATATCGCCTCATTACTACCTATACCTACTATTTCCTCCCAATTTAATAAATGTTAAAAAAGGTTAATAAACTCTCGCGGTTTTTTAATTAATTTTTGTAATTTAGGAATGAAAAATAAATAACTCAAACAAAAACTGGACTATCTGTAGCTGTAAACATCCTTAATAAAGTTTATAAAACTGGTCGAAAGGTGGCTGATAATTTCAAAAATACTATGCAGATTGTTTTTGACGAATACTTGCCCAAATGGAATTATCGAGCCGTACCCCAACCTAAGTAATTCATTAAGTTATTTATTTTTCATTCCTTAGACTTTATTTGTCCTTTTCAATCCTTCTAATTAGTGCGCTAGTCGCATAGCAAGCCATGTCAAATAGACGTACAAGAGTCAAAATTGAGTAATTTATGGTTTTTATGGTTTTTGCAAGACTGCGATGAGAACAGTTGGAAGGCAGGACTTGCGCTCACCCTCACAAAAACCGCCAAGAGTCGAAAGTTTGATGGGCAGTTTGGACTTTGATAGAATTGTGCGCTCGCCAGTTGGTGTACAGGTTCGCCTTGGGTACTCAAAGTGGAGCATCGCATGACGCAATCTAGTTGGTGCAGTTCGGCTCCTCGGCTAATAGCAATAGCTCGATGCGATCGCGCCAAGCCATCCTGTTTGCGATGAAGCAGCCGACTGATACAGGCAAAAAAATTGCTTGCTACTAATTTAACAAAAACTTAATTGATTTAATAGTCAAGTTACGGCATCTAAATTAAATTTACAAAAGTTTAAGAATTAGCTCTAGACAAACATCTATCTAAAGAAATACAATTAGGTTTATCTAAAGAGGTAGTACCAACGAAAAATAAAATTAATATGCGGACACAACCGATAAATCAGTTAAATTGCAGAGGGTGTGATGGATTTTGCCTGGAACAGTCAACAAATTCAATTCAGAAAAAAGGTTATTCAATTTGCCCAACAGTCATTGATATCCGATCTGATTAAAAACGATAAAGAGGAAATATTTAATCGTGATGCGTGGCAAAAGTGCAGCGAGTTTGGTGTTCACGGATGGCCGATCCCCGCACGTTATGGCGGACAGGAACTGGATATCCTCACTACAGCCTATGCTTTGCAAGGATTAGGATATGGCTGCAAGGATAACGGATTGATATTTGCTATGAATGCCCATATCTGGGCTTGCGAAATGCCTCTGCTGACCTTCGGGACGGAAGAACAAAAGGAAAAATATCTCCCCTTGCTTTGTCGAGGAGGATGGATTGCTTCCCACGCAGCCACCGAGCCACAAGCGGGGTCTGATATCTATAGTCTCAAGACAACGGCTCAAAAAGATGGAGATAAATACATTCTCAACGGATACAAACACTATGTAACCAATGGAACCATTGCAGACCTTTTCATCATTTTTGCTACCATAGACCCATCTCTTGGGAAAGAGGGTTTGACGACTTTTATGATCGAAAAAGATACACCTGGTCTCATTCTCTCAAAGCCTATATCTAAAATGGGAATGCGTACAGCAGAAGTGCCAGAACTCAGGTTAGAAAATTGTGAGGTATCTGCCGCAAATCGCTTAGGTGAAGAAGGGACAGGGCTAGCCATATTCAATCATAGTATGGAGTGGGAACGGGGATTTATTCTAGCCGCTGCTGTGGGAACAATGGAACGACTGTTGGAGCAGTCTATTCGTTACGCTAGAAGCCATAAGCAATTTGGTCAAGCGATTGGAAAATTTCAATTAGTTGCCAACAAGTTAGTGGAAATGAAGCTGCGGTTGGAGAACGCCAAGGCATACTTATATAAAGTTGCTTGGATGAAAGAAAATAAGCAGATGGCTCTTCTGGAAGCCTCTATGGCCAACTTGTACATTAGCGAAGCTTGGGTTCAATCGTGTCTAGAAGCAATCGAGATTCACGGTGCCTATGGTTATTTAACAAATACAGAGTTAGAACGAGAGCTGCGAGATGCTATTGCTAGTAAATTTTACTCTGGCACCTCGGAAATTCAACGAGTCGTTATTGCTAAATTCTTGGGATTGTAAAGCAGGGTCATCATGTCATATCTACTGCAACATCTGTTAATAAGCAGCGCTCGCAGCCATAGCGATCGCGTTGCCGTACAGCAACAAGAACACACGATCGCGTATCGTCAGTTGGACGAGAAAAGTAACCAACTAGCACATACCTTGCTCTATGCAGGTATAAAACGGGGAGACCGAGTTGGTATTTACCTCGATAAGTCAATTGAAGCTGTTATTGCTATCTTTGGCATCTTAAAGGCCGGTGCAACTTATGTACCTCTAGACCCTTACGCTCCAATTAAGCGGCTTGCCTTTATCATTAAAAACTGTCAGATCGAGACATTAATTTCGACCAATCAAAAAATAGATGCTTTAGCAACCAATTCCTTAGAAGATTTGCAGAGTCTCAACAGTGTGATTCTGGCAGATGAGGAAAATCGAGCAACGCAGTGGTATGGGAAAACTATCCAATGGTCAGAGGTTTTACAAGCTCCTTGCAGTCCACCGCCAGACCAAAATCTTATTGAAAACGATTTGGCTTATATTCTTTATACATCTGGCTCGACAGGAGTCCCGAAAGGGGTTATGATTAACCATCGAGCGTCTCTTACCTTTGTGAATTGGGCCTACGACACATTTCAGGTCACAGCAGAAGACCGCGTTTCCAATCATGCACCGTTACATTTCGATCTTTCCATCTTTGATATCTTTACAACTATCAAAGCTGGGGGCACAATTATTTTACTCTCACCTGCTTTATCAGTCTTTCCAATTAATCTAGCCAAATTCATAGCCGAAGAAAAAATTTCTATCTGGTATTCAGTACCCTCTATTCTCACAAGTTTGGTCTTATATGGTCAATTAGAACAACATACTTTCCCCGCTCTAAGAACCATTTTGTTTGCGGGTGAAAATTTTCCCATTAAATATTTGCGTCAGTTGATGGTGCATATCCCCCATGCCTGCTATTATAACCTCTATGGTCCGACTGAGACGAATGTCTGTACCTATTACCAAGTTCCACCACTTGATATTGAACTAACTGAATCACTTCCAATTGGTCAAGCCTGCGCTAACACTGAAGTTTTTGTCTTAAGTACAAGTAATGAATTGGTAGTTAGAGGTGAGGTGGGTGAGCTTTGCGTGCGCGGACCTGGATTGATGACAGGTTATTGGGATTTACCTGAAAAAAGTGCCCAAGTTCGAGTTCCCTTTAGTTTGCATCGTAGTTTAGGATCTGACATGATTTACCGCACGGGGGATCTGGTCAAACAAGCCCCGGATGGCAATTATATCTTTTTAGGTCGTCGCGATCGCATGATTAAGAGTCGTGGCTATCGCATTGAATTAGGTGAGATAGAGAACATTTTGTACAGCCATCCGGGAGTCGAAGAAGCCGCAGTAATTCCAATTCCCGACAATGAAATTGGCAACCGGATCAAGGCTATCGTTGTAGCACGTAGTGGTGACAAACTTGCAGGAGCGATTCCTTCGGAACCGCCTGATGTCTCAATACAGGCTTTAAAGTTGTTTTGTGCAGAACGGCTTCCAAAATATATGGTTCCCCATTTGTTTGAGTTCCGAAGTAACTTGCCCCAAACTTCAACCGGAAAGATAGACAAAGTTCAGTTGTCTCAAGAAGCACACTAATAAAATAACAGGAAACAATACAATGACAGAAGAAAAAGTCGAACAAATGCTCAAAGAGTTTATTATTCAAGAGTTGGCCTATGACCAAACAAACTTGGTTCTAACCAACAATTTAAAGATCATTGAGCAACGAATCATAGACTCAATGGATATCTTTCGGTTGGTGCGCTTTGTCGAAGAAGAATTTGGAATATTTTGGGAACCTGAAGAACTTGTATTGAAGAACTTTGAAACAATTGACAATATCAAAGCTTATATACTTGGTAAATTGGTGTCACAGGTATGAACTAAGAAGGTATTATTCCCCGATACAAAAGTAAACATAGGATTTAATCGCTCATTTCTTTCTAATTGACTCCAACCCCCACATTAGAATTTTCTGACCCTTCGTGTCTATCCTAATTTGCAAGAATCTTAACCTTTCTCAAAAAAATCAATCATGAACAAAATCACTCATCCTAACCATGATTCCGATATTCTGGAAAATCGTCAGAAGGAACCAATTGCGATCGTTGGGATGGGATGCCGTTTCCCAGGAAATGCCGACACCCCAGAAGCATTCTGGGAACTGTTGCGTAATGGCGTAAATGCTGTCACAGATATTCCCTCTTCTCGTTGGGATCTAGAGAGATACTATGACCCTAATCCTGCACCGGGCAAGTTTTATGTGCGTTCTGCGGCTTTCTTAGATACAGATGAGATAGAACAGTTTGATGCCGAATTTTTTCGGATGGCATCGCGAGAAGCAGCAAGCTTAGATCCTCAACAACGTTTGCTACTAGAAGTAAGTTGGGAAGCTCTGGAAAACGCGGGAATTGCACCCACATCTTTAGCAGGTAGCCAGACAGGTGTATTTGTCGGGATTCACTGGGATGATTACTCGGCCGAACGCTTTTATATGGTGAATCCTAGTGAAATCAATGCTTACCCGACATTGAGCAATTTACGAAGCCTATCAGCAGGGCGAATAGCCTATGTATTGGACTTGCATGGCCCAACAATGCAAATTGATACAGCTTGTTCCTCAGCATTAGTTTCCGTCCATTTGGCCTGTCAATCCCTGCACGATGGTGAGTGCAATCTGGCTATAGCTGGTGGTGTCAGTCTCCTACTCTCTCCGAAACTGACAGTTGGTTTCTGCCAGATGAAAGTGTTAGCTAAAGATGGTCGCTGCAAAACCTTCTCGGATTCAGTAGATGGATTCGTACAAGGAGAGGGTTGTGGCGTTGTTATTCTCAAACGTCTCTCCGATGCTATTCGCGATCGCGATCCGATCTTAGCCACGATCCGAGGTACAGTCATCAATCACGATGGGTACAGTTTAACCCTGACAACACCTGCTAGTGCCGCACAGGAAGCAATGCTGCGCCAAGCTGTAGAAAACGCTCACATTGAGCCTAAGCAGGTGCAATTTGTTGAGACACACGGAACCGGAACGCCTTTAGGCGACCCAATTGAAGTTATAGCCTTAGCAAAAGTATTAGGTAAAGATCGTCAAGATCCATTAGTAATTGGATCGATGAAAACCAATATGGGGCATTTAGGGGCAGCCGCAGGTGTAGCTAGTTTAATGAAAGTTGTACTTTCACTTCAGCATAACCAGATCCCCCCCAACTTACATTTTGATAAACCTAATCCGCGTATTCCTTGGCAGAAATTACCAGTTACTGTAGCAACGGAGCTGATGCCTTGGCCAGAACATGAACCAAAACTGGCAGGCCTAAGTGCATTTGGTATGAGTGGAACCAATGCTCATGTAATTGTTGAAGCAGCCCCAACGCTACCGCAAGTTGAGTCTTCTACCGAGGTAATTGAACCTTTATACCATCTACTTACTTTATCTGGTAAGAACGAAAAAGCTCTCACCGATCTCGTCCATCGTTATTTAACTTTCTTGGACAAGACAGAGGATTCTATAGCAAATATTTGCTATACAGCCGCCGCTGGACGCACCCATTTTGCCAATCGGTTAGCTATTTTTGCTAACTCGAAAGCAAATATCTCCCAACAGCTTGATGCTTTTATCAAGGGCAAACAAATTACAGGCACAATCCAAGGTGATGCTTACCAAGCAACGCCTAAAATCGCTTTCTTGTTCACCGGACAAGGTTCGCAATACGTTGATATGGGACGCGAACTTTATGAGACGCAACCTACTTTTCGCCAAGCGTTGCAGCGATGCGATGAAATACTGCGTTCTTATTTAGACCGACCATTGCTGTCAATACTTTATCCCGATCGACCAGAAAACATCATCGATCTCACAGTCTATACACAACCCGCGATCTTTGCCTTTGAATACGCTCTAGCCGAGTTGTGGAAATCCTGGGGCATCCTACCGGATGTTGTTATGGGACATAGTGTAGGCGAGTATGTCGCAGCTTGTGTGGCAGGGGTGTTTAGCTTGGAAGATGGCTTAAAGCTAATCGCAACTCGCGGACAACTAATACAGCAATTGCCACAAGAAGCGCATGGCAAAATGGTCAGCGTTATGGCGACTGAAGCCCTGATAGAATTAGCGATCGCGCCATACAGCAGCCAAGTTTCTATAGCCGCAATCAATGGCCCGCAGAGCATAGTCATTTCCGGTGATAGCAAGGCCATAGATGCGATCGTCGCCGAGTTGAAAACCAAGCAGATCAAAACCCATGAGCTAACAGTTTCTCATGCCTTCCATTCGCCGCTAATAGAGCCAGTATTAAAGCCCTTTGCTCAAGTTGCTGGGGAGGTGATATACTCTGTACCCAAATTACCGCTGATATCTAATATCACAGGCGAGCGAGTAACGGACGATGTCGCCACATCAGATTATTGGACTCGTCATATTCGCCAGCCCGTGAGATTTGCCGATGGCATGAATACCCTACAAAAGATGGGAATAGAATGCTTTGTAGAAATCGGTTCTAAACCAATTCTCTTAGGTATGGGAGCTAGTTGCCTAGTTGATGAGGAAAAACGCCTGACGTGGCTACCTAGTATCCGTCCTGATACACAATCATCCACTTTAGTGGAAAGTTTAGCTCAATTGTATGTTCGCGGAGTCAATATAAATTGGAAAGAGTTTTTCCAAGACCAACACCGTCGCAAAGTGGTGTTACCAACTTATCCCTTTCAAAAAGAGCGCTGTTGGATTGATGTCAGACAAGAACGTATTGCCAGAAAGAGCAGTGAAATCTGCGGACATCCCTTACTACAAGAGAGGATTTATTCATCCGTACTCAAACAAGGAGAAGTTCAGTTTGAGGCTTATCTTTCTACCGACGATCTGCCCTATTTAGCAGAACATCGTGCTTTCGGTCAAGCAATTATGCCGGCTTCCGCCTACTTCGAGATGGTTTTAGCAGCGGGAAATCAACTTTTTGGACAACGCGCGATCGCCTTTGAAGATGTAGTAATTGAAAAAGCTCTCAAGCTAGAAGAACCTCAAACAGTTCAACTAATTTTAACTGCCACTGCTGAAGGCTATTCATGGCAAATTTTCAGTTTAGATTTAATTAACGAGGACCCAACTTGGACGCGCTACGCAGCCGGAAAGATTAATGTAGGTAAAGAGAGAGCAAATCTTGAACCAAACACAAATTTAACTGCTTTACAAGCTAATCTCCAAGAACATAAAGACATCAAAACTTTCTATCAGCAAGTTGCCGATCGAGGAATGGTCTATGAAGGTAGCTTCCAAAGTTTGCGCCGCTTGTGGCGTTCTGAGGGAGAAGCCCTCGGACAAGTTCAGTTAGCTAAAAACCTGGTCAACCATCCCTATCATTGGCATCCAGCGCTTTTGGATGGATGTTTCCAAGTAATTTTAGCAGCTATGCCTGCCGACTTTGCCGAAACTTATTTACCAGTCGGCTACCCACATTTCACCTTTTGGCAGCATCCTAGCAAAGAAATTTTTAGTTACGTTAAACTTCACGGTCAGCCCGGTCAAGAAACCCTGAAGGCAGACTTGCAGTTAATTGGGAAAGATGGTCAAGTTTATGCCGAAGCGATCGGCTTGCAACTGAAAAAGGCTCGGTTGAAAGCATTACAGCAGAAGCAACCCTGGAAAGATTGGCTTGTGCAAGTTGCCTGGAAAGAAGTCAAAAAAACAGCGGGGACTGCAAGCACAACAAACAAAGGCGATTGGTTAATTTTGGCAGATCGCACTGGTGTAGCCGAAACCTTGGCTGACTTGTTGAAGGGAAGCGGACAGCGATCGCACCTCGTCTATGCCAAAACAACTGATGGGAGCTCCAAGCCAGAGCAATATGCTATTAACTGGACAGACCCAGCCGACTGGCAGAAATTGTTGGCGAGTAAATCCTATCAAGGCGTAGTGTACCTTTGGAGCCTCGATCGAAATGACTCCTGCGATTCAAGCTGCGAGCAAGTATTGCATCTAGTTCAATCTCTGACTTCAGCAAAGACTTCCCCTCGATTGTGGTTGGTTACGCAAGGGGCACAGTCGGCGCTCAAAGATGATGCAGTTGCTTTCTGGCAAACACCGATCTGGGGACTAGGTAAAACGATCTCTCTAGAACACCCCGAATTTTCCACCACTTGTTTAGACTTACCATCCGATCGCCATTCCCCTGAAACGGTTAAGTCTTTACTCCAAGAACTACTCGCACCCGATCGAGAAGACCAAATTGCTTATCGAAACGGGACACGCTATGTAGCTAGATTAGAGCCTTTCCACCCCATACAAGCACCAAGCATTGCTCCTGTAGCGCTGAAGTTGACCAGCTATGGCACGCTCGACAACTTAACTTTGGTTCCCTTAACTGCCCCAACTTTGGCACCTGATGAAGTAGAGCTCAAAGTTCGGGCAAGCGGACTTAATTTTAGAGATGTGCTACGCGCTTTAGGCATGATGCGCGAATTCGAGGAGTCTTTAGGTATTGCTGCAACGGCCAGCGATATATTGTTCGGCTTTGAGTGTGCAGGCACGATCGAGCGCGTTGGCAAACAAGTCTCTGACTTTAAAGTAGGCGATGCTGTCATTGCCTACGCATCAGGTAGTTTGGCAAGTACGGTCAAGGCTAAAGCAAAATTGGTAGTTCTTAAGCCATCTGAACTCAGTTTTGAAGAAGCGGCAACGATTCCTGTTACTTTTTTGACAGCCTATTACGGCCTAGTCAAATGCGCTCAAATTGGCCCAACAGATCGAGTGTTGATTCATAATGCGGCTGGAGGTGTAGGTCTAGCAGCTCTTCAATTGGCCAAGCTTAAAGGAGCAGAAATTTTTGCGACGGCTAGCCCGCCTAAGTGGGATTTTTTAAAGTCCCTTGGTGTTAAACATATATACAACTCGCGCAACCTTGATTTTGCCGAACAGGTAATGACTGCCACCAATGGCAAAGGCGTGAATGTCATCCTCAACAGTCTAACTGGCAAGTTTATCGATCGCAGCTTTGACGTACTTACCCAAGGAGGGCGCTTTGTAGAAATCGGTAAATTTGGCATTTGGGATGAGCAGAAATTGGAAGCAATTCGCCCCGATGCTGCTTATTTCCCCTTTGATTTAGGAGAGATGGATGGTGCAGAAATTTCTTCAATGTTTCTGGAATTGATGACTATGTTCAAAGAAGGTAAGCTTAAACCATTACCTTCCAAAGTGTTCCCAATTACCGAATTTGTAAATGCTTTCCGCTATATGCAGCAAGCCAAGCATATTGGTAAAGTGGTGTTAAGTTTTCAGACTCCAGAAAATGCAAGGGTTCGCCCAGACAGCAGTTACCTAATTGCGGGAGGATTGGGAGCATTAGGATTAAAAGTGGCTGAGTGGTTGGTAGAACAAGGTGCTAAACATCTAGTCCTGACGGGACGAAGCAGTGTCAAAAAAGCAGCAAATGAAGCTATCAAAAAATTAGAGCAGGCTGGTGCTAAAGTCTCCGTAATTAATGCCGATATTTCCGATCGGGAGGATGTCAAAAAAATACTGAGTGAATGTCCTAATTTACGTGGAATTGTTCATACCGCAGGTGTTTTAGATGATGGCTTATTGAAAGAGCAAACACCTACTCGCTTCAAAAAAGTCATGGCATCAAAAGTACAAGGAGCTTGGAATTTGCATACCTTGACTCAAGATTTACTCTTGGACTTTTTTGTCTGTTTTTCCTCCGCTGCCTCTTTGTTGGGGAACGCAGGTCAAAGCAACTATGCCGCAGCTAATGCCTTCCTTGATGGCTTAGCTCATTATCGGCGATCGCAAGGTTTACCAAGTTTGAGCATAAATTGGGGACCTTGGGGCGAGGTGGGAATGGCAGCAACTTTTGCTAGTCGCTTGAAAGCCCAAGGTTGGGGGATCATTCCAACTGAACAAGGCTTGCAAGCATTAGACTACTTGGTCAAAAACGAAGACTGCGATCGAGTAGGGATACTGCCTATGAACTGGCCAAAATTCTTGGAACGACTGCCAGAAATTACGCCATTCTTTGAAAATTTCCAAACAATTGTTACACCATCTCAAGATAGACCAGTCTTACTTTCCCAACTAAAAGCTAGTCTGGCTAATGACCGCCGAACAATCTTGATGGATCATGTTCGTTCTGCCATTAGAAATGTAATCGGATTGAATGCCAGTACGAGGATTGAGCCGCGACAGTCTTTGTTCGACTTGGGACTTGACTCCCTAATGGCGGTGGAATTGAGAAACTATCTTGAAAAAAGTGTCGAACATTCCTTGCGCTCAACTTTACTCTTTGACTATCCAACCTTAGAAGCATTGGTGAATTATCTGCTGCAAGAGGTTCTAGTTCTAGAGGATATGAGTATCCAGCCACCAGAAGAAGAGCAAACGACATCCACCCAAGTATTTGAAGAACTTCCAGAAGAGGAAGTGGACATCTTACTTGCTAGCAAGTACGAAGAACTCAATAAACTACTAGGTAATATTTAACATGACACAAACTCCCGCCAAACCAACAACATTACAGTTGCTCAACGCCCTAGAGGAAGCACGTACCAAACTAGAGGCAGTTCAGCAAGCAAAAGAAGAACCAATTGCCATCATTGGCATGAGTTGCCGTTTTCCTGGCGCAAAAGATACAGAGTCTTTTTGGCACCTGCTCTCAAATGGTGTGGATGCGATTAAGGAAGTGCCTTCCAACCGATGGAAGATTGATTCCTGTTACGATCCCAATCCAGATGCGCCAGGAAAGATGTCTAGCCGTTATGGTGGCTTTTTATCGGAAGTGGATAAGTTTGACGCTCACTTCTTTGGGATCTCGCCTCGGGAAGCAATGTCCCTTGACCCACAGCAGCGGCTACTGCTAGAAGTAAGTTTTGAGGCCTTAGAAAATGGCGGTCAGTCATCAGAAAAGCTATTTGGTACTCCCACTGGCGTATTTATTGCCATTAGCACCTTTGACTATGCTATGCGCCTGTCGGAAGCGCGATCGCAAATCGATGCTCACTTAGGCACAGGAACCCTTTTGAGCCCAGCAGCAGGACGCTTGTCTTATAGTTTGGGATTGAAAGGAGCAAGCATGGTAGTAGATACAGCTTGTTCTTCCTCCCTCGTGGCGGTACATCTGGCTGCAAACAGCTTGCGTAACAGAGAATCCGACCTAGCTTTAGTCGGAGGTGTGAACTTGCTCTTGGCACCAAGCCTAAGCATCAATTTCACAAAAGCGCGGATGCTAGCTCCAGATGGTCGTTGTAAAACCTTTGATGCTAGTGCAAATGGGTATGTCCGCAGTGAAGGTTGTGGTGTTGTGGTTTTGAAGCGCCTTAGTCAAGCCATCCGCGATCGCGACAACATTTTAGCATTAATTCGAGGTTCCGCCATCAATCAAGATGGAGCCAGTGGCGGTCTAACCGTACCTAGCGGGCCTTCTCAGGAAGCAGTAGTTCGTCAAGCACTGAAAAATGCAGGTGTTAAACCGAAGGAAGTTAGCTATATTGAGGCACATGGCACGGGCACTTCCTTGGGAGATCCAATTGAAGCAAACGCCTTGGGTAGCATCTTTAGCGAGAGGGAAGAACCCTTGTTCGTAGGCTCCGTTAAAACCAATATCGGACACCCAGAAGCAGCGGCTGGTATAGCAGGTTTGATCAAAGTTGTTCTCTCCTTGCAACATAAAGAGATTCCCCCTCACCTCCACTTTCAGAAACCTAACCCTTACATTCCTTGGGATCAACTACCGCTGGAAGTACCCAGCCAATTAACACCCTGGTCAACAGTCAATAAACAACGAATTGCTGGAATCAGCTCCTTTGGGTTTAGCGGCACCAACGCTCACGTCGTGCTATCAGAAGCACCGCCAGTAACAAAAAGCGAGGCAGAAACTGTCGAGCGCCCCCAACATCTGCTCACCCTCAGCGCCAAAACCAAACCTGCACTTGAACAGATGGTTCGCAACTACTCAGAACACTTAGCCACTCATCCTAACTTAGAGTGGGCGGATGTCTGTTACACAACTAATACTCGGCGGACTCATTTCCACGAACGTTTAGCTGTGGTTGCCGACTCAGTTTCTCAGGCACGGGAAAAATTATTAGCTAATTTAGGAGGAGCGGAAAGCACTCATTTGTACGGAGGTAGCAAGAGCGAAAGCCAACCTCAAATTGCCTTTCTATTCACAGGTCAAGGTTCCCAGTATCTAGGGATGGGACGGAAGCTATACGAAACACAACCAACATTTCGGAAATCCCTAGAACGCTGTCAGGAAATTTTAAATACCATCGGCATAAGCGAGCGATCGCTACTCTCAATCCTCTACCAAAATGATGACAATTCCCTTTTAGAGCAAACTGCTTATACCCAACCAGCTTTGTTTGCCATAGAGTACGCTCTAGCCGAATTATGGAAATCGTGGGGCCTTGAACCAAGCGCAGTCATGGGTCATAGCGTTGGGGAATACGTAGCAGCTTGCGTAGCAGGGATATTCTCGTTGGAAGACGGCTTGAAAATGATTTCAGCCAGAGGAAGTTTAATGCAAAAACTGCCATCCAACGGCGAAATGGTATCGCTATTAGCTTCCGTTGAACAAGTAGTAGAAGCACTGCAAGGACTTGACTCAGTAAGCATCGCAGCCATCAACGGGCCCAATAGCGTAGTTATTTCTGGTGCAGGGGAAGCAGTACGTCGGGTAGTGCAGGAATTAGAAAGCAAGGGCATAAAAACTAAGCGCTTAAAAGTTTCCCATGCCTTCCATTCAGCTTTAATGAAGCCAATGCTGGCTGAATTTCGGAAGGTAGTGCAAGAGGTGACTTTCCACCAACCCAGACTCAACTTTATCTCCAATGTCACAGGTGCTTTTGAGAGTCAGTTACCTACTAACCCTGAATATTGGGTAGATCATGTAATCAAACCAGTGAAATTTGCCGCATCTATGGAGACATTACATAGAGAAGGAGTGGAGATATTTGTGGAGCTGGGACCACAGCCAATTTTGCTGGGAATGGGACGTAATTGTTTACCCTCTGGCTATGGAACATGGCTACCGACACTACAGCTAGAGCAAAGCGATTGGCAAGGACTGCTTCAGGCTGTGGGTCAATTGTATGTACGAGGCGTGGCAATTGATTGGGAGGGTTTCCATCGCGACTCGGCTCACCGCCAAGTTTCTGTACCAACTTATCCTTGGCAGCAAGAGCGCTACTGGATTGATGTTGCACAAAGACAACTTCAGAATGAATTTGGGATGCAGAGCGATCGCCATCCTTTGCTAGGTCAGCGAATTCGGAGTGCAGCTATAAAAAATCA
The DNA here is from genome assembly GCF_000332155.1 of Kamptonema formosum PCC 6407. Taxonomy (GTDB): domain Bacteria; phylum Cyanobacteriota; class Cyanobacteriia; order Cyanobacteriales; family Microcoleaceae; genus Kamptonema; species Kamptonema formosum. Next base: position 106,553 of record NZ_KB235906.1, read on the forward strand.
ACAAATAGTTTTTGAAAGTCAAGTCAGCTCCAATTTTCCTGCATATTTAGCGGATCATGCTCTTTACGAGAAATTCATTTTCCCCACCGCAGCTTATGTGGAAATAGCGTTAGCAGCAGGAGCGAAAATCTTCGGAGGGGGAGCGGGAGAGAGTTATCCACAATTAGTAGTTGAAGAATTTCTGATCCAACAATCGCTAGTTTTAGATGCTGAAGAAACAGTCTCAGTTCAATTAGTTTTAACACCCAATGAATTAGGGTATGAATTTGAGATTTTCGGTCGCAAAAACTCAGATAATGTTGATGAGAATGAAACATGGACTCGCCACGCTCAAGGTGATCTTTTGAGTGGAAAAACTCTATCGGCAAAAACTCCTTTAGATTTGGCCGCCTTGAAGCAAAAAGTTAATCAAGAGATTGAAATTAAGGGCTATTACCAAAAATTCAGCGATTTGGGAGTAGAGTACGGACCGAACTTCCAAGTAATTGAGAAGTTGTGGTGTTCTCAGGGTGAGTCACCAGAAGTGCTTGGTAAGATTAAATTGCCGCAGATGGTAGAGAGCGATGCAAAGGATATTTTACATCCGCTGCTGTTAGATGGTTGCTTACAGCTTTTGGCGGCTGCTCTTGAAGATGGTGTTGAGAGCGATCGCAAGACTTACTTTTTAGTTGGTTTAGAGCGTCTAAATTTCTTGAGCCGGCCTAGCACAAGCATTTGGTGTCACGTTCATCAATCATCAAATCAGGGCAGCTCTGGTTTGCTGACTGCTTTCGATTTACATTTGGTTGATGAGAATGGAGTAGCAGTAGCTGACTTGATTAACTTACAGGTACGCCGTGCCAATCAAACTGCTTTGCTAGCCAATCAAACAGATGATTGGTTGTACAGAATTGGTTGGGAAGTAAAGCCGCTGGCGATAACGGATGACAAAAAATCTAAAGCAGGTAGCTGGCTGATTTTTAGCGATGGAGGTGAGGTCAGCAATTCCTTAGCTGAGCTGCTTAACAAGCAGGGCGATCGCTGTATTTTCGTTTCCCCAGGCTCGTCATTTTCATTATTAGAAGGCGATCGCTATCAAATCAACCCTGCTGAACGGCAAGACTTCCAGCAGCTAATTTCCGCAATAGTCAAAAAAGAGCAATCAGTCTGTCGAGGCATTGTTTATTTGTGGGGGAGCGATCGAAACCTAGAAATTTCAGACGTTCCAACAACAGCACTGGATTTATGCACTGGTGCGTTGTATTTGGTTCAAGCATTATCTGAAATTCCTCATCATCATTGGGGGAAAAAGATGCCTCGCTTATGCTTAGTTACACATAACGGGCAACCAGTAACAAAAGCCCCCTTACAAGTAGAGCAATCGCCATTAGTGGGTTTAGCTCGCGCGATCGTTCTAGAACATCCCGAACTAGAAACAGTCTGCGTAGACCTGAATTCTCGGCAAGCCAAAGAAATCGAAATGTTGGTCGCAGAACTTCTCTTCCCAGAGCAAGAAGAGCAAGTAGCTTTTCGGAATGAAGAGCGTTATGTCGCGCGATTGAAACGTGCCGATGCTAAAGCGATCGCTCATTCACCAAATATTAATTCATCAGGCAGTTATTTAATAACTGGTGGCCTCGGAGCATTAGGACTGCAAGTAGCAAATTACCTTGTCGAACAAGGCGCACGCCACCTGTTGCTAGTGGGAAGACAAGGAGCAGCATCACCAGAAGCACAAGCAGCAGTCAAGCAATTGGAAGACAAAGGAGCCTCGGTAAAAATCGTCAAAACCGATATTTCCCAACCCGATAGCGTAGCTACACTAATTGCTGAAACCGACATTCCTTTGCGAGGAGTAGTTCATACCGCAGGTGTTTTAGATGATGGAATGCTCCGCAATCAAACCCATAAACGCTTCTCAAAAGTAATGGCTCCCAAAGTTAAAGGTACTTGGAACTTGCACCAATTGACCAAAGAAATGCCATTAGATTTCTTTGTCTGCTTCTCCTCTATGACCTCAGTTTTAGGAGCGCTAGGTCAAGGAAATTATGCTGCGGCCAACACCTTTATAGATGCACTTTGTCATCACCGACAAGCATTAGGATTGCCTGCTACCAGCATTAACTGGGGACCTTGGGCGAGCTCTGGGATGGCCACGCGACTAGATGCAAATCTTCAAAATCGTTGGGAGGCAATTGGCTTTGGAATGATTCCGCCTAATCAAGGAATGTATTTATTTGGGAATTTGTTAAAGGGCCAGATATCTCAAGTTGGTGTAATGCCAATAAACTGGTCAAAATATCCAGTTGACAGCACTTTCTTAACTGAATTCCGAAAAACTACTGACAAAAAGAAAGAGGAAGAAAAAACTTCAGTTAGTTTATTGGAAACAATCAAGGCGGCCGAAAAAGATCGACATTACCCACTTTTACTAGCCCACGTCCAATCTCAAGTGTCTAAAGTTTTGGGCTACCAGAAAGAGCGGGCATTCTCAGTTACTGAAGGATTTTTCGATTTGGGAATGAGTTCTTTGACATCAGTGGAGTTGAGAAATAATTTGCAAAATAGCTTAGGCTGTCGTTTGCCCGCTACGCTGACTTTTGACTATCCCACTGTTAAAAAGTTAGTGGATTATTTGATGGTCGAGTTTCTAGAAGAGACTGAAGAAGACGACGATTTAGTTGTCTCCGAACAGTCCTTACAAACGGATAACAAAGCGATCGCATTTCAGCCGCTAGACGAAAACGATGATGCCGAAGCAATTGCCAAACAATTTGCAGAACAATTAGGCATACAATGGGTTAGCTAGACGAATGAAAAACTCCTTGGGTTTGTAGTGAGATTGTAAGCTCCCAAAAAATTGGTTAGCCAAAACTGAAAATCTGGTTATTGCTAATTGATTAGTCTGACATCGCACTCGCAACCCAAGAGAGTAATTAGGGCTTACCCAAAGAAACTGGGTTGATTTTAAAAATGGTCATTTGAAAGCAAAAGCCACTAATAAACCCGGTTTATAACTCCTCCTAATTAAGATTTGTTTCAATTGATAAAAGCAGAAAAATAGGTAAAGAAGAGGTTAATTAAATGAGTGAAAATAACGAACAACGCTACATTCAATTAATGAAAGTAGCCTCACAAAAAATAGCCGATTTACAAGCCGAAGTTGAGCGATTAAAGCAGAAAGAACGCGAGCCTATCGCCATTGTTGGTATGGGTTGTCGCTTGGCAGAAGCTGATAATCCTGAAGCATTTTGGGACTTACTTTTAAATGGTGTAGATGCCATTCGAGAAGCCCCAAAGGGCCATCATTCATATCTAGATCCATACTACGATCCAGATCCCGATGTGCCGGGCAAGGTTTATATTCGGCGTGCAGGGTTTCTCAACCAATCTCCCGCAGATTTTGATGCTAGTTTCTTCGGGATTTCCCCCAGAGAAGCAGCGAGTTTAGATCCTCAGCATCGACTGGTGATGGAAGTAGCTTGGGAAGCCTTAGAAGGCGCTGGACTTGTACCCGAAAAATTGGCAGGCAGCCAGACAGGTGTTTTTATCGGGATATGTGCCAATGACTACGTTTGGCAACTTGTGAAACAAGACCCTGTAGAAACAGATGTTTACATAGGATCGGGGAATGCCTATAGCCCAGTGGCAGGCCGCCTTTCTTACTTCTTCGATTTTAACGGCCCTTGTCTAGCTGTTGATACTGGCTGTGCTTCCTCATTAGCGGCAATTCACTTGGCTGTTGTCAATTTGCGTAGGGGAGATTGCAATCTAGCCTTAGCTGGAGGCGTGCAGCGATATATCTCGCCAGAATATTGGCTCAACCTTTGCAAATCCCGGATGTTGTCTCCAGATGGGCGTTGCAAAACTTTTGCGGCGGGAGCAGATGGTTACGCTCGCGGCGAAGGTTGCGGCATAGTCGTTCTCAAGCGTCTTTCAGATGCAGTAGCTGATGGCGACAATATTTTGGCCTTAATTAGAGGCACGGCTCACGGGCAAGATGGACGAACCAGCGGGCTCACTGTACCCAGCGGTTCTTCTCAGCAAGGTGTGATTAAGAGAGCGATCGCGAATGCAGGTATCCAGCCCAAAGATGTCAATTATATTGAGGCTCATGGTACAGGTACTTCTCTGGGAGACCCAATTGAAGCAAATGCTTTGATAAATGTGTTTCGCCAACGAGAAGAACCTTTAATCTTAGGTTCGGCAAAAACTAATATCGGACACTTGGAAGGAGCTGCTGGCGTAGCAGGTTTGATCAAAATCGTTCTCTCCTTACAAAATGAGCTGATTCCACAACACCTGCATTTCAAAGAGCCTAGCCCTTATATTTCTTGGGATAGGATGCCAATAAAAGTGGCAAGCGAACAGACACCCTGGCCAGCAACAGATAAAACTAGGTTTGCTGGAGTTAGTTCCTTTGGTTTTACGGGCATCAATGTCCATGCTGTCCTGTCAGAAGCACCACCAGTAGCAGCAAAAAGTGAGGCAGAAACTTGGAAGCGCCCCCTACACCTGCTCACCCTCAGTGCCAAAACCAAACCCGCACTCGAACAGATGGTTCGCAACTACTCAGAACACCTAGCCACTCATTCCAACTTAGAGTGGGCGGATGTCTGTTACACAACTAATACTCGGCGGACTCATTTTCACGAACGTTTAGCTGTGGTTGCCGACTCAGTTTCTCAAGCACGGGAAAAATTATTAGCTAATTTAGCAGGAACAGAAAACAGTCATCTGTTTAAAGGTAGCAAGAGCGAAAGTCAACCTCAAATCGCTTTTCTATTCACAGGACAAGGTTCCCAGTATCTAGGAATGGGACGGGAATTATACGCCACACAACCAACTTTCCGTCAGGCATTAGACCGCTGTCAAGTAATTTTAAATGCAATTGGGAAGCAGGAAGAATCGCTACTCTCCGTCCTGTACCAAAGCAATGACAGTTCGCTCCTAGAACAAACCGCTTATACCCAACCAGCTCTATTTGCCTTAGAGTACGCGCTAGCCGAATTGTGGAAATCTTGGGGTCTAGAGCCAACCGCAGTCATTGGTCATAGCGTAGGGGAATATGTAGCAGCTTGTGTAGCGGGGATTTTCTCCTTAGAAGACGGATTAAAAATGATTTCAGCCAGAGGAAGTTTAATGCAAAAACTGCCTAGTGGCGGAGAAATGGTATCGTTTTTAGCCGAGCCAGAACACGTATCGCAAGCAATGCGAGGAATAGAGTCAGTAAGCATTGCAGCCATCAACGGCCCAAATAGCGTGGTGATTTCCGGCACGGCAGAAGCAGTACGTCAGGTAGTGGAAAAGTTAGAAGCCAAAGGCATAAAAAACAAGCGGTTAAAAGTTTCTCATGCCTTCCATTCAGAATTAATGAAACCAATGCTAGCGGAGTTTCGGCAAGTGGTGGAGGAAGTAACATTTCACTCACCGAAACTAAACTTTGTATCGAATGTAACGGGAAACTTTGAGCGAGTGTTGCCCACACAAGCAGAATATTGGGTAGACCACATCCTCAAACCAGTGAGATTTGGCTCTGGAATGGAGACATTACACAAAGAAGGAATAGAGATATTTGTGGAAATGGGGCCGCAGCCAATATTGTTAGGGATGGGTCGTCAGTGCTTGCCATCGGGCTATGGCACTTGGCTGCCGACGTTACAGTTAGAGCAAAGCGATTGGCAAGGGTTGCTTCAGACGTTGGGGCAATTGTATGTGCGAGGCGTGGGGCTTGATTGGGAGGGCTTCCATCGCGACTATGGCCACCGCCAAGTGGGTGTGCCAACTTATCCTTGGCAGCGCGATCGCTATTGGATTGATGTGACGCAAACGCAACCTCTGACGAGATCGGGAACCCAGACTATTGAAGAGTTTCAAGTGAAACCTGATAGTCACCAACCCTTGCCCAAACAAGGCGCTGAGCAAGATTGCCGCGATAAGCTGGTGTGGGAACCGCAACCTCTTTATGGCTTGCCTGCTAATTATTTGGCTTCTCCTAGCGAACTAGCGAGAAACATAGGCAGTCAAGAATTGTTATCTGAGGCCGAGCGGAGTCGCGATCGCGATCGGGAAGAGCAGCTAGAAAGTACGAGTGTGGCGTATATTGTCAATGCCTTCCAACAACTAGGCTTTAAGTTTGAGCCCAACCTACGCTTCTCAACCCCTGAACTGATCGAGCAGTTAGGAATAGTCAAGCAGCACCAACGCTTAATTGGGTGTTTTTTGGAAATCATGGCTGAGGAAGGACTACTGCGCTTTCATCAGTCCGAGTGGCAAGTCGTCAGGGCCCCTCATATAGCGGAGCCAGAAGCACAAGTGGCGAATTCGTCACTCAAATCTCCCTACTCGGCAATGGCGGAAATAGTCTCTCGTTGCGGGCCTAGATTGGCCGATGTTTTGCAGGGCAAGTACGATCCGCTCCAGTTGTTGTTTCCTGAAGGCGATTTAACCATTGCGACAGAACTTTATCAAGATTCGCCAGAACTCAAGTTTATCAATACCCTCGCACAGCGGGTTGTGGGGGCGGCGGTCTCAAGCTTACCACAAGGGCGAGGGATGCGTATTCTGGAAATTGGAGCTGGTACTGGCTCGACCACTTCTTACTTATTACCAAATCTGCCTGCCGATCGAGTCGAGTATTTCTTCACAGATATCGGCGCTTTCTTTGTTGCCAAAGCACAAGAAAAGTTTGCCGATTATCCCTTTGTAAATTACCAAATATTGGATATTGAGCAAGAGCCAGAAGCGGCTGCTCGGGGCTATTACGATCTGATTATTGCTCCCAATGTATTGCACGCCACTAAAGACTTGCGTGAAACAGTAAAAAATGTCCACCAGATGTTGGCTCCGGGCGGATTGTTGGTGCTTTTGGAAAGCACTACTCGTCAGCCTTCAGTGGACATAACTTTTGGCTTAACAGAAGGCTGGTGGCGCTTTAGCGACCTTGATTTGCGACCTGACTATCCTTTGTTAAGTGTCAACAAGTGGGAAGAGTTATTGTCTTCATCTGGTTTTACTAATCTTGTTTCTTTTTCATCGCCTAGCACACAAGAAGTGCTGATATTGGCTCAAGTCAAAAAAGAAGACCAACCTCTGACGAGAAATTGGCTCATTTTTGCTGATAATCACGGGATTGCTCAGCAATTGGCGACAGAGCTGAAAACAAAAGGCGATTTACCAACAGTCGTTTTTCCAAACGAGTCTCTCCAACCATCAGGAACAGAAGTGGCCTCTCCACTTGCCAAATATCAGGACTTAATAACAGCTCAACAATGGCATGGGGTAGTGCATTTGGGGAATTTTGATTCTCCGGCTAACGAACTCGATGTTAAGTTGGTTAAATCGCTTGTAAAATCGGGTTGTTCAGCTAATTTTTGGTTAGTAACTCAAGGGGTGCAAGCCATCGAAAAAGTGCAGACAGACGTGGTGCGATCGCGTTTATGGGAAATCACCCAAGTTATGCAGTCAGAGCATCCCGAACTGTCATTTGTACTTCTAGATTTGGCTCCCGAAGGAGTTGATAACCCAGTACAAACAATTTTGGAAGAAATCTGGCTCGAACCTGCTTCTTCAGTAAAAATGGTTGCATTTCGTGACAAAGAACGTTTGGTTGCCCGATTGGTAAACCAAGAAAAGCCTGGGGCGGAGGGTATTCTCAAAAAGAAAGAGAGAGAAGAAACTTCAAACTTGGTCGAACAATTAAAGGCAACTGATAAAGAGCAACGTATATCGCTGTTAATTGCTCATATTCAATCTCTATTGTCTCAGGTTTTGGGAGACAAACAAGAGAGGACTTTCTCCCTATCACAAGGATTTTTCGACTTAGGAATGGATTCTATGACATCCATAGAGTTAAGAAATCGCTTGCAAAACTTGATAGGAATCTCATTGTCATCAACTTTGTTTTATAAATATCCAACAGTAGAAGCATTAGTTCAGTATTTGATTCAAGATGTGCTTGCTACTTTTGTAAAGTTTGATGATTAATAGGGGTTAAACTGCTCCCCGGAAGCGACTCCGGGGCGCTGTTTTCGCTTACTAATACCATTTCCCTAAAAGTATGCTATAATATATTGCTAGCTTTTCTGACATCTTCTATGGAGTCACCACAGGCAGAAGATTAGATCTACTTAACTTATTTAGGACCAAACAGATGCCTCAAGGCGATCGCTTACTTGTTAAGAAATATTTCGCCAACAGTATCGTATCTCGGCTATACCCCTTTATGGCGATCTCGCACACATGGGGGACAAGAAAGTTGAACGGGTTATTACACAAGGGTTTGAATTAATACCCACATTCCGCAGATATTTGATCGGATTTAATTTCAAAAGAATTCAGAATTTTCCAACCTTCAAATGATTGCATAGCAATCATTTGAAGGTTTATTAAGGTATAATAATTGGTGCAAGTAGAGCAACCCTTAAAACCATGAAAAAGCCCTCGGAAGCTATAAATATCGTAAATTTAGACCACTTGGGAATAGTAGCAGGGATAATAGATGAAATGGAATTGGTAGAAGAAGTCAACAAAAAAGTGGGAATAAAAATTAAAGAAACCCTAAGCCCAGGACAAGTAATGAAAGCAATGATTTTGAACGGACTGGGATTTTTGAGCGCCCCAATCTACCTATTCGATGCTTTTTTCGTTGGAAAAGCAACAGAACATCTAATTGGAGAAGGAGTGACCCCCGAACAATTAAATGATGACAGAATCGGGAGAGCATTAGATAAATATTATCGAGCTGGAACGACAAAGTTATTTACAGCAATTGCCCTGAAAGCAGCGTTGAAATTTCAAGTATCAATGAAAAGCGTTCACCTAGATAGCAGTTCAATATCAGTAGAAGGAGCATACAAAAACTGTCAGGAAAAAAGCCAGATGATAAAAGTGTCTTTGTAGAGAGATTGAAAGAATTTAAAAACCAGTGGACATTGACGGAATCTGTGTAGCAGACAGTGCTTTATACACAGCAGAAAATTTGTCAGCAATGGCAGGAATGAAATGGATAACGAGAGTACCATTAAGCATCAAAGAAGCTCAAAATAAAATCTGCAAGATTGAAGATAGTGCCTGGGAAAACCCTGAAATAAAAGGATATAAAATAGCAGTCCAAACGAGTGATTATGCTGGCATCAAGCAAAGATGGCTAGTAATAGAAAGTAAAATCAGAAAGCAAGCAGATCTTAAAAAAATAGTCAAGCAAGTAGAGAAACAATTAGAATCAGCCAAAGCCAAACTGCGTAAGCTATCTAGGCAGGAATTTGCTTGTATTGCCGATGCGGAAACTGCAATAAAAAAGTTATCAGACTCATGGAAATATCACCAAATAACAGAAATTAAATCCCAAGAAAAAACAGTTAAAGCAACAAAAAGCAATCTCAAAAAACTCGGTCAGATACAAACAAAAGCTTATCAAGTTACGGGTGAAATAGCACCCCGAAATTCAGCGATTGAAGCGGAAAAAGTCAAATCTGGGAGATTTATATTAGCCACAAATATCTTAGATACTGAAGCAGTAAGCAATCCACAGGTATTATTGGAATATAAAGCGCAGCAAAGTAATGAGAGAGGATTTAGATTTATCAAAGATCCGTTATTTTTTACTTCCAGTGTATTCGTGAAAAAGCCGGAGCGAGTTGAAGCAATCGGAATGATAATGGGACTGTGTTTGTTAGTATATAACCTGGCGCAAAGGAAATTGAGACAACAATTATCAGCTACTAACGATCGAGTGAAAAATCAGGTAAAGAAATTAACCAATAAGCCGACAATGCGCTGGATATTTCAGATGTTTCAAGCGGTGCATTTAGTAACGATAAATGGAGCGAAGCAGGTTAGCAATTTAACCCAAGAGCGTCAAGATATCTTGCGGCATTTAGGAGAGTATTGCTGTCAATACTATTTAATATTTTCAAGTGAATGACGAGCGATAGCGAAGTGTAAATATTTGTGAATAATTTTCATTAATTAGTCAAGGTAATTTGCTCTTGGCATAATTTCCCTTGCTTCAAAATATGAGCGATCGCGATAAAATAGCAATGTGAACATATCAGAAAAAGTCAATTATTTCAACTTCCTTGGTTTAGGTAAATTTGACAAGCTTCTGTAACGCTAAAGCCGCATAAGTTCAACCCAAAAGCATTGGGCTTCCAAGTTTTCACAACTGATTAAAAAATCCGATCAAATATCTGCGGAATGTGGGTTAATAGGTCTCAAAAAAGATCGAGAGTAGAGGCGATCGCGATTAATGCTCAGTTTAGCCTTGTATTTGTGAACTGCTGTCTGCTTACCTTGAGGAAAGCGCTATCGTGAAGACACAATCAACACTTTTTTTGGCTTGGCAAGACAAAAATAGCCGCTCCTGGTTTCCCATTGGCAGGCTAAAATTTGATGGAATTAACTACGAATTTACCTACACGCAAGGCGTTTTAGAAGCTCAACAGAAGTGCGGTTTTGAACCCTTAGCCTCGTTTCCGCGCTTAGGTGAAGTCTATAAATCAACCTATTTATTTCCCGTATTTGCTAATCGGTTGATGTCGAAAAATCGTCCTGATTACTCAAATTTTATTCACTGGCTAAATCTTTCTCAAAATGAAAGAGAGCCAATTGCTATTCTAGCCCGCAGCGGTGGGCGGCGAGAAACAGATACTTTAACTGTTTTTCTCATTCCTGAGCCAGATTTAGAAGGGCGATATCACCTTCACTTTTTCTTGCACGGATTGCGGTATTTGCCACAATGTGCAATTGAGCGAATTAACCGATTAGAGGTAGGGGAAAAGTTGTGGTTGGCTCACGAATTTCAAAATCATTATGATTCTAAAACATTGACTTTAAATACAGATGATCGCTATATTGTCGGGTATTGTCCGCGATATTTGAATAGTGAGATTTTTGAACTTTTATTGAGGAATCCCAGTTTATTAGAGGTGCGCGTAGAGCGTGTCAATCAGCCACCGACACCGCTTCAGTTTCGCTTGCTGTGTAATATAACTGCTCAATGCTATGATGACTTTTGCCCCTTTTCAAGTGATGAGTATCAGGCTTTTCTCGGTGAGATAGCAACTGTTTAACTCATAGGTTATGGTGACAAAATTAGGGTAAAATGGTGTGTGAATTGTCAGGAAACTAAAATTTTAACCTGGAACCAAAACTTGCTCAGGCAATGCTTGATAATAACCTAGCTGCATTAAGAGGTTTAGGCTTCAAAAAGTACAAATTAGATGCGCGTCAGCTTTCCTCAAGTCCCATCGCCGACTCTCTTTTTAGTGGTAAACGACAGAACTGGGGATAAACCGGGGACAAAACGGTATCAAACCTGTATCAAAACGGTGTCAAAAAACTGACGATGGTGGTTTTTCTACGTTTCTTCAGGCGATCGCCTAAAATCAGGTTGCTGAAAATGTCGTGATGTTGTTGGAGAGAACAAAGCGATCGCCATTTCTAATCAGGCAGGTACAGAGCCGAACTATCCGTTGGCTTAGCGTGGAGATACCGAGTAATCGTCGCCAAACTAGAATGCCCCAAAGTTTGCTGAACCAGATGTATAGGCGCTCCCCTATCCAAACTGTGAGACGCATGGGCGTGGCGCAACCAGTGGGGCGAAACCTTGTCAGAAATGCCAGCTCTTATTGCCGCCGCCTTCACAATTCGCCAGAGGTGACTGCGATGAAGATGTCCCCCTCCAAGATAAGAATGAAAAACTGGATCGTCAGGTTGGCCCGGCCCAAGCTGAATCAGTCCCCCCCAAATTCCCGGTGGCAACAGCACCACGCGAGTTTTATTACCCTTCCCGAAGATCGTCACCTGCCCGCCAGCGCCAGGGCGCTCTTTCAAATCCTTCCACTTCAAGCCGCACAGTTCGCTAACCCGCAAGCCGCCCGAATACAGCAGCCGCAGCATCACCCGATTGCGCGGGTCCGTCTCCGAAGCAATCATCGCTTGAACTTCCGCCTCAGACAGAATACGCTCACTCAAAGTGTCCTTGACACCGCGCGATCGCACCAGCAGCCCAACATTAACAGGCAGCACTCCCAGCTTGTGCCCAAAAGACAGCAGGGACTTAATAGCAAAAATCGCCGTCCGCTGGCTGCCTGAAGACAGATTGCTCAGCGTCAATTCCCACGCCTGAATGTCTGCCAGAGTCACAGAACTCAAAGGCTTATTATCCACAAAACTTAGAAGCCGAGAGGTGTGAAGTCGGTAACTGCCCGCAGTATTTTTGCTGCGGCCGTGAAGCCACAAATCTAACAAAGTCTCATTGTCAATCGTGTTCCCTTGTTGCAACATTGGGTAAACTAATGTTTCTCCTTTAGGATCGTTGAACGCAGTCAAAAAGTAAACCCGTCCGATTATGGGTCATGATGAAGGTAGCCACACTTCATAGCTTGTATCAAACGGTATTTGGGACTGGCGGCAAGTTGTTATAAAATTTTGCAACAGAGATTTATGCACGGCATCGGCTACCGTCAGGAGATGGCAGGCAACCGTGCTTAACCGGGAGGAATTCAGTTGGCTTCGTTTGACAGCTACAAGGCGAGTGCATCTAGGTGGATTACGTTCATAGATTCAGAATTCTACCCAGACTACTTAGACGAAGCAAAAGTCGTCTACGGGAGCGTTTTGGAACAGTTTGCAACGCTGGTAGGCGAAGTACATTCCTCGGCTGACTTGTTAACAAGAATTTCGCAAGAACCGAATCCGTCAAGAACGCAACTGCTTCGCGTTTTTCGCAAGTATGTTTCGCCAGATACGTCAGTTGAGATGTTGAAGCGGAAAAACAAAATACCGGAAATTATTGCCGAATTTGGCACGCGCTTCCGTTCATTAGAAACAGTTAAGCAAAATTTGCTAAGCCGCCCTGACCCTGATGAAGCAATGATGGCAGTTCTTTATGAGTATAAAAGCCGGGGGCAAAAAGGCTATGAATTAACAGAGGCATTTTTCCTCTGGTTTAACAAAACCTTTGGAGATGATTACAAAATTCAGGGGCCGCCAAGGGCTGGAAGAGATGTAATGCTCAATGAAGTCTTACCTAATTTTGAATCTAGGATTCCCGCTGATTTTCTCATATCCCGCCCTGATAAAACTCCTCTAGTTTTAGGATTTGCTCGTTATGATTCTGATCGAGGAGGCGCTCAAGAAGATGACCGCACAGGCGGCAATCGTGATAAAGTGACGGAAATTCGTAAGTATGCTTCGGAGAAAAAAGTACCCCTCAAAGTGCTTTTCTTGAATGACGGCCCCGGATTAACCCTTGGTTCAATGTGGAATGACTATGCAGCATTAGAAACCTACGGACAGGGAGATGTTATGGTGTGTACCCTGAAGATGCTCGACTCTCGATTAACCAGGGAATGGTTGGAGAGTTGAGCAAGTTGCGCCACTTTTCTAAAAGAAGATCGGGGATGCTCTCTAAATCCAGTGCTGATTCAATATAAATATCAAGTCCGCTTTTTAACACTCGGTTTTCATCAAATAAAGATATTTGCTTAGGCTGGTCATCATTGCCTTTTAAAAAATCACCCATTGGTTCTGTGCCTTTTGCTAGTCTCCACACCATTGTTTCTAGTGCAAGCTTAGCGTTATCAATCGCAATCCACTGTCTGCCTAAATCCTCTGCAACTGCTGCTGTGGTGCCGCTTCCCGCAAAAGCATCTAACACTAAGTCACCAGGGTTAGAAGAGGCAATAATCATGCGTTTTAGCAATTCAGGATTTTTTTCAGTTGGATAACCCGTAATTTTAATGTTCTGATTATGGGCATCTTTGAAGTCAAGCCAGATATCCTGTATGGGAATTCCTTTGCTGTTATCTAAGTAAACCTTTCGGCGCGGATTTCCTGTAGATGACCAGTAAATTTCGCCTCGCGCATCCATCAGATCGAGAGTTGCAGGAGTATATTGCCAATGTTTACCTGGGGGTGGCATCATCCCTCTCCATTTTTGACCTGTGGCTCCGTTTCTAATTCCTGGTGCATGAATGGGAACTTTCTTATAACGCCTTCCTGTTTCTTTTTCTACATATTCATACTCTTTATTTGCCGTCACTTCAGTCCAAGATTCAAAAGGTTGATTCCAAATATATTGCTCGGTTTTGCTGTAGAATAGAATATAGTCTGAAACATTACCGTATTGGCGGCGCGTGTAGTTTTTGGGATTGCATTTTTTGCGAGTAATCCAGTTGCGGAAGTTTTTAATGCCAAAAATTTCATCCATGAGAATTTTCACAGGGAAAGCCATGTTTTCATCTAAATGCACGTAGATAGACCCATCGTCTGCCAAAAGCTCGCGCATTAAGATTAGACGGCAGCGGATATACTCTAAATATTCTGCTCCTTCTCGGAAATCATTGTAAGCATGATCCAAGTTGCGAGATGCAAAATTTGCCCCGGTTGCATAAGGGGGGTCTATATACACAAGGCTTACTTTCCCCGCAATATTGGCATCATCTAGTAGGGCGCGGAGAACTCGCAAATTATCTCCGTAGATGAGTTTATTTGTCGGCGAGCCTGGTACTTTGACAGCACGCTGTAGCAAGGCTGGTTTTGTAGCTCTGATGTCTTCTATTGAAGATTTGCCTTCGTACTCTAGTCTGAATGACATTCCATTACTGCCGTTTAAAGCTTTCTTTTTGCCGCTAGTCCCTGGAATTCCTGTTGCCATTTTTTATTTGATAGTTTGCTATTAGAGAAGGCGAGGGCTTTGGCTATGCACGCATATCCAGACATCAGCAATGTAAGGAATTAAGCTTAACTTTGCCAAGCGGAGTGCCAAGCTAGGCCAATCCTACACTGATCCCATTCCTAATGAAGCCAGCCTTCTGAAAACTGCCAGTTTCAGGGTTGATGGTTAAACAATCGCCCGATAGTAATTTTATCACTAAATCGCCTTCAACCAGTGACAATCCAATTGCTGTATCAGGTAACGCCTTGTTAGAGCGGATAGAGCCTCGGCGGTTGAAAAGTAAAAAGTCCTCTTCAGTAATGACAGCAGTAACTTTGTCTAAAGTTAGCATTTGCACCAAATAGGAAGTTAGCGGCAAAGTTAGCAAAAATTTACCCGTTTCCTTACAAATCGCAGCTACCTTTTGTTCAACACCCACCCAAATCGTTTGTCCGTCTGGTGAAAGTTTCACCATCGGTTTAATTAAATCGCTGTTCCAACTAATGCCGTAAACTCCCAAAGTTTCGCCCAGGTCATTGATGGCAAATTGGCGTGAATAGTCGGCGGCTATCAGTTGCCGAGAAGCATCAATTTGATTAAAGTCAACTTCGTTAATAATCTGAATTTTCATAAACAATCCTTGGATTTGTGGGAACAGGGTCATACCTAGATGGAAATTCTCATTTATCAGTGTCACAGAGAGTGCGGGGTTGCTGACTGTAGTTTTTATAGAATTGTTACTCCCATGAAGACTACTACAAACTTCTGCTTATTAATCCATAATCCATAAAATTTTCAATCACAAATAGATAAAATTTCAATCACAAATAGCAACTCGAATCACCCAAATCCCAGCCAATTCTTTGGCGATTTCACCAGCCGTTGGTTTTAACAACTCTACTTTCTCCACTTTTAGGCTTATGCCTGCCCATTCGGAGCATTTGCAGCTTTCGGGGAGGATTTGTCCGGTCATCTTCCTTAAATCAGCGGTGGCATCAGATAAGGTGTCTGGGATTACCCAATCCCGCTTAGTTGGTATTTGGTCTAAGTCTTCTTTGCGAAGCCTAATCAGAACTAGAATGTTTTTTGGCGCGTCTTCTGATTGGCGATCTGCAAGAGTTAATGGATTGTAAAATGAGTAAACGCTTTCACTTTGTGACTGCTGGCGTTCAGTTTGCAAGCCGATGGTGGAATCGGATATCTTGGCTGACATTTTCTCTAAGTTCTGCAACAGTTGCTTTAGGTTTTGCTGAGAAAGACTGGAGGCTTTGGGTTGAGTCTCAAACTCCTTTCTTAATTCTCTCAGTTGAGTGAGCTTTTGTTCTAAGTTTTCTGAAGTTGAGGGAAGCATTTTTTCTTTTTCATCGCTTGGATAAGCAGAATTCAAAGCTTCCAACCACAATTCTTTCGGCAACAGTGACACAATGTTAGTTAATCCGAAGCATTGGAGGCTCATCAGCAAAAGTTCTATTGAATCTTTCAAATCGCTTCTGCTACCGAGGAATCCGTTGTATAACTCTAGTTTTCCGGGGGTTCGCTCCACATACTCTTCAAAGGTGAGAGGATTTGGATTGATGCCAATTTTGGCCTTGTTTTCAAGGCTAGCGGAATTTAAGGCTCTTTGAATGAGGGGGTTTTGGGTCATTGGGCACACCTTGGTATCAGAACTGCTGTTAAGTTAATTGCAGAGATATTGACATTGACTAATTATTCTACACCTGTTCGGACTAGAAATTTCCCCAGTTCTGTATCTCACTTTCCAGAAGTGGGATTGAGCCTTTAACTTTGGCGGTGCGATCGCCCTGATATTCCCACTTTAAGAGCGCGTGTGTCATTTTGGTTACAAGGGATTCTCCTTTAATATTTTGATAGCTGTAATAGCTTGATAGCAAGATAGTTTAATATGTAACTTTTTAGCTCTGCGATAACTAAAACTTGCTTCTGTGATTGAGGTTAAAGAAGAGACATCAATTAAAATCAAGATAGTTTGATAGCAAAGTAGCTTTATCAAAAATCAAATGAAGGATTTAAGTTGCTACTTTGCGGCTGGTGACAGCACAGCTTCGCTGATACAGTTATTAATGAAGAGAAAGTTTTTTTCTATGTCTATAATATTGACCGACCCCGAACAGTGGTGCGATGCTTACGATCTGGCCTCTGTCAAACAGAGATATGAAATGCTCATGGAGGTATTCGACCAACCACTATCTCCCCAGTTAATTCAGGACGTGGATTTGGGAACAATACTTGTAGAAATGCGCGATGAGTTAGATAGCAACAATCTAATTGAGCTTTTCCTAGCTTTCGTTACTAAGTTTCAACAGCAGCAACCACAGTTGTATCAAGAAGAATATCCCTATTTCGACAATCTTTTAGTAGAGTATTATCTGTTTCGCAACGACCTCGCTCAGGTACGCACTTCCCTAACTCGATCTATAGCAGATTCGGTGTCAGGAATAGACTTTGTGCTCGATGTTTTAGAACAACTGAAATTTTATGGTACTACAGAAATAGCAGTAGATTTGTGCCGTGCTACCTATCATAATGTACAGAAATCGCCCCAAGTATTGGGCGGTACTGAAACAGAACTAGCCGATACTGTTTTGATGAGCTTAATTGAGCAAGCTTACCAACAACTTAAAAACGGTGTCCCATTTGATGGGGAAAACTTGCGGACTACAGCTACTGAATATTATAGTCAAAACACCAGTGAATTTGAACAGGAAATTCTGGGAAACTTGACCGCAGTTATAGAGAAAAATCAAGATTTTACAATTGATTTAAAGCGGAACTTTGAAAAAAATTTACGCACTCTGTCAATGGCTTTTTCTGTCTATATGATCGAACAAAAGCAGGTAAATTTCATCACCAGTCAAACTATCTGGACAGTAGTGTTTGATTTTCTCGAAGACCGAAATCTACCTCGAAAGAATTTAACCAATCCCGATAAATATTTTGCATTTAACCAGCAAGCTTTAGATAAATACATAGGAAAGTTATTCGGTGGATTGGTTTCAGTACGACAAGCTGAAGCAGTAGGAATTCTATGGGGAATTCCTTATGTTTACGATTTTTTGTTTAACCAACGGGTGATTGGAGAGAAAGTATACCAGCAAGCAATAGCAATAACAACAGCATTAAAAGTAAGTTTAATTCAGGTGTTGGGACGAAGTTTATGGAAATACGATTTCGTGCATCGCTGGCAACCCCCCGACAGCATATCTGCCACAGATTTTGCGGCTGAAGCCGAGATATTTGCTGCTAGTATTAACAATGTCAAACCTTTAAGTGAAGAACCTGGTGAAGGAACAATCGAGTCTTTCTACAGCCAGTTATCTTCTGAACTAGATAATACATTGCTAAGGCAACCAGCCTCCACACCTAAACAGCGCAAAAATCCCTTGCAAGAAGCAGCAGAATTGTATGATAAGGAGCTTAAAAAGTTAAAGAAAAAGAATCAGAAGTAATTGCTCATCATTTTTCCGTTTTATTTGTTTTAATTGCTAAGAGCAAACTGTGATTTAGGCGAAGTCTATTTGGCAATCGCCACTTTTATGACAGCTTTATTGACAATTAGGTTGTTGACTTTCAACGATCTGCTGCATCAGTTTCAACAGCAACGTCAAGATTTTTCCAAATTCTTACAGATCCCCGTTTGTCAACCTTAGCAATAAATGGGGATTGGTTGCCTTGAGCGAAACGTTCCATTTTAGCCCGCGCTTCCACAAAAATAGCCGCCATTTCTTCACCTGTCAAATTCCCTGTCGCTAACACAAATACTTTCGCGCCCGAATTAGCGATCGCTATTTGCTCTAAAATATTACGCCCAATTCGATCGTCCTTCGTTAAAATCAACCATCCCCAACTGCTCACGAATGGCAACCATTCCGTATCCAGGGCATCTGGCAAAAAATGATCGTCGTGAATTTCCACCTGCACGGCTGCTTGCCGTAGAGCATCCGCCACAGACCTTTTACCCAAAGCACGATCAATAAAAAAGACAGGAGTCTCTGATTTAGTCACGCTGCCACAGAAAGCGCCATTTCACAGCGAATCGCTTCCTCAATCTGGAGGTGCGAACATCTATAATCAAGAGCCAGAGTGTCAATCGAATCTCCTGCCTTATATCGCTCTCCTAAGATAGCTGTAGGAATGCCAATACCAACTAAAACTGGACGACCAAACGCGATTAAAGGGTCAATTGCTAACACTTTCGGAGCCTCTACCGCATTCAAACGAGTAATCGGAAATAGGCGGGCTGCAATGCCTTTTTCGTCCCACTCAACCCGCCTTAAAAGATGCTGCAACGCTGCCCGCATCACCAATTGTCCGTCCCTAGAAACCGCGATTAAACTGCCTAGATATTCTACAAACAGATCCACGCCATCCGTTTGAAACCGAAGTTGTGCTAAGGGATGAGGAACACCAAACTCACTTGCCAGGTAATCGAGGGTGAGCCGAATTTTATCCAAGCGAATTTTATGCTCTTGACGAATCACTCTCAAAACGTGGGCCTCAACTAAATTCGTAAATGAGAGTTGAGGAAATTGAGGATTTGGGCGCTCAATTAATGGCTGAAAATATCGCTTACACTCTGTGGTTGGGTAATAACGCCCATGTAACCAAGACCGCAGCGTTGGGAGTGGAATCGTTAGATAACGGGCGGCATCTGCTATTGAGTAGGCAGGTAGATTGCGAGAATCTAACCCGTTCGGCACAAACACCATATCAGCCCAGGTTCACGAATGTCGGTATGGGCTTATTTTATCATGGAGTGCGATCGTGCCTCTGGTAAGGGGAGGAGAAGGGAAGAATTTTCTGTTCTTGAACCCTAGTCTCTAGTCCCCAGTTCCTATTCCCCCTCCCCTTTCTTTCCCCCTCTCCCTTCCTTTTCAAAAGCTGCTGGTTGTAAATTACTGGGTGATACTTTGATAGCATGGTAGCTTAAAATGCCAATTATCAGAGCAGCATTTGTCGATAAAAGCCTCTAAGAGTAAGGAATAGAGTGCCTTGCTTAAAATTATAGCAAGCTACTTTGATAGCAAAGCAGCAAGACTCTTCTGGTTCCCAAACACAGCGAATGGGGGGTGTTTGGGGCTGTCTTAATATCGAAGAGTGCGATCGCCTCAAGCGACTCTTGTTATGGTTGATTGAGGAGAAGTCGGGCAAAATGATGGTTACGGTTAAGTTTAAGCGATCGGCGGTTTGCCATATTTTTTAAACAAATCGTTGACGGCTTCTATGAGTAATTCGTGAGAAGGCTTCCCCAAGTCAGTTGCCAGGTGCTTGAGTTGCTTCCACGCCCCTTCATCTAACCGTAATGTCTGCCCCCTGCGTTTGGGTTCAGCTTCTGTGGCGGAGGATGCTGCTTGTACTACGGTTGTTCCCTTGGAGAGTGTCAAATCGGACAAACTTGGTTTCTTCTTGGGCATTACTTACTCCCTGCTTTCAACAGTTTCGCAATCCAGTTCCAACTTTGTTTAATCTCAATCGCGGCTTTTCCCCTTGGCTCAATCTCATTCGCTACCCTACCGTCAATCAAAGCCCGTGAGTAGGCAATGCGAGAGGCTATTGCCACTGGACAAATGGGTAAACTGTAGGCAGCTAGGGCGGTTTTAGCTTCCTCAGTAACACCTGACCGAGGTGGTGTTTGATTGAGGACGAACACAGCAGACTTGCCTATGCCTCGTACCAATTCGACTGTGCCTGCGATCGCTTCTAAGTCCAGTACAGAAGGCCGTACCGGAATCACCACCAAGTCTGAGACTCGCGCTGCGTACACGGCATTTGTGTCAATGTCAGGGGGAGTGTCTATAAGCACCAAGTCAATTCCACCGTCTCGGCAAGCCTGAATCTGGTCAGATATGTTGGACGGTTGGGGCTGTATCAGTAAGGGGGTTTCAGCTTCTCGCTTGTTAAACCAAGATGCTGAGGACTTCTGGGAATCCATGTCTGCCAATACGACACTCAAACCGCACTTTACGGCAACGACTGCCCAGTGGACGGCAAGGGTTGTCTTTCCCGACCCTCCTTTTCTCGACAAAAGGCTAACTACGAACATCAGTAATCTTTGCTAGTTTGATATCATTATAGCGTGAAAGCTGTGGCGTGACCAACTATTATGCGTCGGTTTAACTTGTGATAACTAGGCTTATGGTGATATTCCTTAAAAGATAGTAAGCTATTGTGATATCAAGGTAGCAATGACTGCAACTAGGTCTGAGGGCTTTGTGAGAGTGACACAAGCAGGTTCTTGAATAATTGAGGTGCGATCGCCCCTAAAAAACTCCTCTCAGAATCGCCTGTAACCAACCTCTTTCTCCTTTCAGAGGTGATTCTCCATATCGCTCCTTATCTCAAGCCAGTTGGCATCAAGCGTGAGAGAGCTAAACATACGGATAATCAAATAGCTTGAGCAGGGCAAGCTCCAGGTATTTCAGACCTAGACTCCATGCCTCTGCTCTGGTTTCTTTTGAAGCTCCGCATCCTTTATGACGGCTTTTCGGGTTAGGATGAACGATTGCGTTCCGTATTTCAGTTATCGCCTGTGGGCCATCAACCCAGTTTTGCCTATTCGCTAGCTGAATCAAGTTAGTTAAGCGATCTGGGATTTTTAAGTCTATCCCCAAATATGACAGCAAGAGTTTCACTTCATCAGCGGCTGGGAGTTTGTGAAACCCATTTTGACTGAGGCTGCGTTTATCTTCTACCAACAAGACCCATTAAGGGTCTTGGCAACTTTTGGTGATCGGAACCAATGCCGAATGGCGATCGCTGTTTTTTCAAACTGTTTCTAGGGAGAGAAAAACCCTTTACATCTTGATTAAAAATCGGCGACTTAATAAATCAATACTAGCACGACCATACATTTGTCGCTTCAGCATTTTTAATCGATTAATATGTCCTTCAACCGGGCCATTACTTACAGATAAAGTCACACCCGCCTTAACAGAATCATAATCCTCACGTAACCGCACTGCAAAACGTTGAATGGGAGAAATATTGCTATTAATAGCACGCTCTAACCAGCCATCCAGTTGTTTCGGGTTGCGTTGACGCACAAGAGTTGTAAAATCTTGTGCGATTTCAATAACTTCACCTAACTCTGAGTGGCTTTTTAATAAGATAATAAGTTGTTGGTCGCTGGCATCTAGCTGTGTGAATTTTTGCATCACTAACCCCGCTACTTTCCGAGGGGTTAAAGCACATCTTAAAGGTTCAACAACTTGAGGTAAACGTTTATGGATAATACGTTCTCTAAGCTGAACTCCTGTCGCTTCACGCAGACGACGAGTGTAACGAGCAACGGTATCATAACTACCTGAATAACCTTGTTTTTGAATGTCTTCAAATAGTTTTTTTGTATCATAACACTTTTGATTCCATTGTTCAAGGAGATAATCTTTATAGGGATCTAACTTGCTACGTCCTCGGTCACTACGACCGTTGCGTTCTTGAAATGTTGAATGCCGTAAGTACCGGAACACGGTAGTGCAACCAATACCTAATTTTTTGGCAATTGCTTTTCCTGATAAACCTTGACGGCGTAACTCCCACACTTGTTGATGAATAATAACTCTTCTTTCTCGACGTTGAATCGCTTTTGATACTTCTTTTTTGGTCTGATTTGATGCCGGAGGTAAAGGGACGATTTCAGTTTGATTAGCATCGCTAGCTGGGAAACCAGTGTGTAGTTTTTCCACCTCTTTAAGGGTTTTTAGTTGGCTGCCAAATACTTGCGCGAGCGCTTCTGCGAGGTTTTGTAAAATATGAAAACGGTCAGCAACTTGAATGGCATTGGGGGCTCCTTGCAGAACACCTTTTTCATAAGTTCGGGAGCGATCGCGTGAGACTATTTCTACACCGGGATGTTCTTTTAACCAAGCGGCTAGGGTTTCGGCTTCACGATCTTTGAGAATGGCTATGGGTTGACTTTTTTCAAGTTCAAGGTCAACTAATATAGAGCCATAGGTGTGGCGTTTACGAAAAGCAAAGTCATCAACTCCCAGAATTAGAGGGGTTTGAATTGGTGCTAGGGGAATTCTACGCACTAAGTTTAATAGAGTATTGCGACTTACTTTGAAGCCCAAATATTGGCTTAATCTAACTCCGGCATTCCCAGCTAATGATAAACCAATAGCTGTTAAATTTTGAGTTAATCGTTGCGTTTTTCTTGCCCAGGTTGCTGCTATATCTGTAATTCTTTCCGCAAATATGCGGCGCTGACATCGGGGATTGATACAGAAAAACTTTCGGACATTTAACTGTAAAGTGACTCGGAAATTCGCCCAAGATAAATCACTTAATTTTCGTCTGTATTGGCTGTGAATGCGATGACTTACTGCTAAACAAACCGGACATCTGACTGGATTTTGGACAGAAGTGACATTGACTGCGATCTGAGTTGCTGTTTTGTCCAACTCCCAGCTATTTAATTGTAAGATTTCGGGGCTGGGTAGTAAACTGGGAATAATTTCTGCAAATGTAATGTTCATTTAGAGTGCTTAATAACACTCAATTATAAGAGGGTTGAAGAATTATTTGGTGAGTACATTTCAATATTACATGAGTGACTGGGTGGTATTGACGATCGCTTGCAGTTGGCGATCGCTACTCTGACATATCTACATGGGTCACAAAGATTACGGAGGTAAGGCGCACAGGCAAGGAGTATTGCGATCGCTACTCTTGAAATGACTTGGATGGACTTCGTTCGCAAGCAGGGCAACCTCAGCCGGGATAATATGAGTTTGATGCGATCGCCATACGCCATTGGTTCGGATCACCAAAAGTTGCCAAGACCCTTAATTTGGTCTCGAAAAAATCCTGATTGCGGTCTTGAGTGATTATGATTGCGGTCTCCTACAACTAGTGCTTCCGTTTCAAAAGAGAGCTTCTGTTGTCAAGTGCTACGCGATGCAAAGTTCATCAGTTACTTGGATTTGACCTTTAAGGAAGGAACGAAGTAAACGATTGAGCGATCGCATCTTTTCTTCAGTGATGGACTCGTCGAGGATAGCAGCCATCATACCGTAACGGTCAGCTTTAGTGAGGCGGTGAGTATCAGCTTATTTAGCGAGGATAAAGCAAAAACGCATTTCGATGCGCTTTTGCTTTGGGGGGCTGCATGAAAGTAGCGATCGCTCTCTCCTGGTAAGCTTTAGCTATTGGAAGCTTTGGTTATTCTGGATGAGATCGCCATTTACCAGGGTTAAACCTGTTGCAGCCATCGTCACCACCAGGATAATACCTGGTAAACCCTATAATGCTATTTTTAAGGGCGTGTTCATCCATTTTACTAACCTTCGCTGTTGCTCTTCTTGCCGATTCGTACAATTTTCTCGTTTGGACACGCTGATGCCTTAAGGCAAGAATTGCAGTGCAGGGAGCCTCCCGTTTGAATGAATGCAGTGCTACCGCACTTTTGTACAAGAAAAGCGAAGTACCTCAATATTTTTTTGCTACCAGAATACTAATAGCGTTACTTCGGCAAGTCAGTAAATTTTGTAGTCAAAGCAAATGCCGCCACAATAGTATGAGCAATCGGCACAGTTGGAGATCGGGTAAAACCAAGCTTTTTGAGACACTTGGCTAACATCGCATCAGAGGCATTGATGGGGACAGTTGAAGATCGGGTAAAATTAAGCCCCTTGACACTCCATCTCTAGTTTTTTGGTGTTTGTGGCGATAGCTACTATTACTAGACAATCCCTTGCACTGTGCTTTCTTTGAATTGTTTTGACTTTAACAACTGTAACTCGCGACTTGACTGGGCTGCCCTTACTCGAATATCCGAATCAGCCTACAAGTTGCTACCACTGGCTCCCCATTAACCCGATTAATCCGAATACACCTTGACCAAACCAATGCAGGAAAATCGCACTTACTCATTCAAAAATTTTAGCTAAAATTTGGGAGGGAAAAAGAGGAGAAAAGAGCACAATTATTACTCATTACACCTCGTAATTCCTACTTTTTCGGTCACAATCAGTATAAATGCTTATCATTTTTCGAAAACAATTGTTGCTTTTGGCGCGATTTTTTGTATTTTAGACCCTTCTAAATCCTCCTAGTTAGTGCGCTAGTCGCATAGCAAGCCATGTCAAATGTACGTACAAGAGCACGAAATTGACCAATTTATGGTTTTTATGGTTTTTGCAAGACTTTGCAAGACTACGACAGCAACTGATCGTGCCATCGCAATTCACCGGAGGTAAATAAAGCCCGACTCGGGGCCGAAAAGCGGCAAAATTGACGTTAGAGATGGGCAACCCATTGACGGTACGGCTAATTGCCGCATAGACTAGAGTTAAAAGTTCAGCTTTAACAGCGAACCTAATGCCATGATCACCCCATCCACTACAAAAAAGATGGCACGGCTAGAAGCCCGCATCAGCCCGGAAATCAAATCTTTGTTGCAAAAAGCGGCTGATTTGGAAGGGCTCACCCTGACTGACTTTGCGATCTCCAGCTTGCAAAAGGCAGCAATTGCCACAATCCAAAAACACCAAACCCTCAAACTCAGCCTAGAAGACAGTGAAGCCTTTGTCGATGCCTTGCTCAATCCCCCCTTACCCAATCAAGCACTCTTGGCGGCGGCGGTAAGGTATCAGCAAACTATGAAAGCTTAATGGTTCTCAAAATCGAGCCACTGGATAGCCGCAAACACATACGTTCAAACTTCTGCTGTGGCAAAGATAGCCTAGATAATTACATCCGTAAACAAGCATCACAGGATCTCAAAAGGAAAGTTGCCACGATATTTGTTTTAATAGATGAGTCAGAAAACCATCCAGAAACAGAAGTTTTAGGCTATTACACCCTCTCAAACTACACCATTGACATAACAGAATTGGATACGGCACTTGCCAAAACCTTGCCACGCTATCCCCAATTACCCGCCACATTACTCGGTCGCCTTGCGGTTGATTGCGCTCAAACAGGTAAAAGATTTGGCGAACTCTTATTGATTGATGCGCTCAAAAAATCCCTGGCAGTCTCCAAACAAATCGCATCCCTAGCCGTAGTTGCTGAAGCCATAGACGAACAAGCCGCCCAGTTTTATCTAAAATACGGATTCCTCATATTCAACCACCAATCAACGAAGTTTTACTTACCCATGAAATCTATCGAATTACTTGATTGAGTAGCCCCATGAGTCAGGCGATTGCGTGCGTTCGCATCCAAATTTAGAGTAAGCGAAAAATGCTGCACGGCAATCAGCAATAGGAACAATTGTAAGACAGGAAGGCGAGTTTGATTGAATTCAGTGCTACCGCACTTTTGTACAATACAAGTTAAGTGGAAGAGTATTTTTTTCGGGCTGCCAGAATGTTCATGCAGAGCGAACGCTATCTTCATCTGCTCTGCCGCCTCGCTTGTTCCAGGTACTAATCCCACTGATGTTACGACTACTACAAAAGTCAGGTTCTTCTAAGAAGTAATATCTGCCAGCAATAAGCGTAAGTTGCATCTTCCACACAGGGTTGCAACTTTTTATGAGAAAGAACAACACCACAATTGTTACTGAGGGCTACAAAAAGCTTTATATTTTAACCCTTATATTTCCTCTTATTCCCTCTTATTTCCTAATCTCTCCTACTTGCCCCTCAAAAATCCTAAATTCTCCTCCAATTTTCACAAATTTTAATTAAGTTAAATTAATTTTCGCTGCTTTTTAATTGATTTTTTGTACTCCAACACCTCTTAAATCCTCGTAGTTAGGGGTCTTCCGTACTTACTGTGCTAAAATATTAGGTAAGTACCAACAAACGAGTGTTTTATGAATAGGTTAATGACGAAATTGCTAAATTTACCAAAAGTTTTAGTAGAAAATAGTCAACAAACAGAAGATACATTAATTATATTCGTGAAATCGGATAAGAAAACAGCACTTTGTCCTCGTTGTGGTCAAAAAAGTCATCGTCTTCATCAAAATCAACGACATTTAGTAAAAGATTTACCAATAGGTAATAGAGAAGTAGTTTTATCTGTGAATCGACGCAGATTTAAGTGTAAAAATTGTCAAAAACCTTTTAGTGAGATTTTAGATTTTGTGCCAGAGAAGAAAAGTTTTACTTATAGATATGCAGAAGCTATTACCCAACAAGTTATTCATAGTGATCTGAAGAATGTCGCTCATAACAACGGATTAACAGCAGAGGAAGTTGAGTCAATGGTCATGTTTGTTGCTCAATCAATTTTGCCTGTTGATGTGCAAGATTTGCGAAAGTTAGGGATGGATGAAATTAGTTTGGTCAAAGGTCAAGGAAAGTTTATTGTAGTTTTAGTAGACTTAGAAAGTCATAAATTAATTGGGTTAGTTTCAGAGCGAAAACAGTCTAAGATTGAAAAAGTGATGTTAAGTTGGGGAGAAAAAGTATTATCTCAGATAGAAGAAGTAAGTATGGATATGACGGGAAACTATAAATCATTAGTAAAGAAAATTTGTCCAAATGCTGAGGTGACAGTAGACAGATTTCATGTCACAAAATTGATTCATGAGGAGTTGAATCAGGCTAGAATTTCTCAAAAACAAACGGCCGGTTCTTTAAATATCAAAGAAAGAGCTAAATTATTTGATGGTTTAAAAGGAAGTAAATATACATTGTTGAAAGCAGAAAAGCAGTTATCTACTAAACAAAAAGAAAAATTAAAGCAAGTTAAAAAAGCTTCACCATTACTAGGAATTATGCACTTGTTAAAAGAAGAGTTTCACCTCTTATTTGAGAACAATCATAATGTGGGATCGGGGACTTTAGAACTAATTGATTGGTTAGAAAAAGCCGAACCATACTACAAAAAAAGTGTAAAAACAATTAAGCGGTGGCTTCCTGAGATAGTTGGTTATTTTGAGCTCATAACAACCAACGGAATAGTGGAAGGAATCAACAACAAGTTAAAGTTATTAAAACGCTGTGGATTTGGGTTTAAAAATTTTCAAAACTTTCAAGTTAGAGCTTTACTTTTTTGGCATTCACCTAATATTTTAGCACAGTAAGTACGGAAGACCCAAGATTTTTGACCTTTCCGGCCGAGTTATTCGAGAGAGTTTTCAAAGAATTGTTGCCCCATCTGAGACAGGCTTGGTGCTCACGAACTCGCCGTCTTGAACCCGAAAGTACACAGTTTGCCCGTCGCTGCTTTGAGCAGATTTGGATCGCCGACAGTTCAACCCTAGAAGCTCTATTTCGGAAACTCAAAAGTTTAGAAACTCTGCCCAAAGGTCAATTAGCCGGAAAGATGACAGTAGTCATCGATTTAATCACCCGCTTGCCGATCGAGATTGGATTTGACGAAAATCCCAGAGCCTCGGACACCTCGTGGGAGAAAGACCTGTTAGCATTAGTCAAACCCCAGACCTTACTGCTACTAGATAGAGGGTTCTATCACTTTCAATTTTGGCATCAATTGAGAGAACAAGGCGTGGATTTAATTACCAGACTCAAAAAACGAGCGACGATACAAGTCGAGGCAGTGTTGACCAACAGCTATAGTCTGCGAGACCGCCGAGTGTGTCTAGGTTCGGGAACGAAAAAGACTTCATTTATCACCTTACGTTTGATTAACGTAGTAAAACGGCTGTTAGGACTCAGTTATTTATGGACGGGTTCCCTGAATGGCATCAAGTTACAGATTTGGGGAACTTGGCTCTTTTATGGTCTGTTGGTAGATTTAGGAGATGCCGTGGCTGACGAGATGTCCCTGGAATTTGAGAGCATTTCTTTGGAGATGATTTATCGAGGTCTGTATCATTTTCAAGTGGCTCATCACCAGGGATTAGCTGCTGACCCCGTGAAGTATTTTGCCGCTCCGGAAAATCGAGATTTAGGGATTGTCAAAGCTCAACGAAAACCCAAGGTTAAGTTGATTATCGCTCCCTTTCCCGAGACCGTCCGCACTGGGGAGCCCTTGTTCTTTGAGCCACCACCGAAAATTCCCTTGACAACTGGCTTTGAGCCTTAACTTGTCACCAATGCCGTTAGACTGATCGTTAGACTGATCGTTTGATTCACCATTTTGCTGCAACAAGTTACTTCCAAATGTTCGCAGTTGCCCACCAATCTTCTCGACATCCACATCAGAAAGATCGACATTTGCAAGACTCGGCTCAAGAGTGCCGTAGTGCAAAATTGCAGCGCCCGACTGGTCATATCAATTCCGGCGTAGCCGGAATGATATAGTGAAAGGGTGTTAAAAGTGCAAGGAGGGCAAGTTATGCTTAAACGTCTCTTGCCAATGTCACAAGTTACTGCCGTAACTCAATATATCGGTTAGTTCGTCGATTAAAGGACTTACTTGTTTCCACTGGTGGCCAGAAACTAAAGCGATATCATTCCGGTGAAACCGGAATTGATATAAGTCCTGAGCATTATTCAATTAACTTAGGGATAAACATGACGGAGCCTTCAAAGACAGAAGCCAACCAGTTTAATGGAAGAGTCATTCCATCCAACTGGGATTTCCAAAACACCATCACCGACGTTTCAGGTTCCCATCAAGTCTGGTATCCAGCGTCCCAAGATGATGTTGCCACTGCGATTAAGCTTTCTAAGAACCAAAAAACATTTGTTCGAAGTGGCAAACAGGTGGTAGGACAAGATGAAGTGGATGGGTCAAACGGAGTTGTTATCAATCTCAGCGAATTAGTAAACGTCACCATCAATGGGAACAAGGTGGCAGTAGAGGCGGGAGCGACAGCCGAAGATATAGCAAAGCACCTCATCGATCGCAGCTTGGCACTACCGCTTTCCGACGATCCGCTAAAGAGCATTGCCTCAAATGTAATGAATGAGAGCGTCTCATACCTAACACGTAGTCTAGGGTCGCTTACAGGCTATATTTCGGAAATCAAAGCAGTGAAGCCAGATGGAACACCGATCACAGTTCCAATCAGCACAGATCAACCCTACGCAGGAGAATCATGGTTGGCTCTGCGCCAAGAGTCTAGAGCTATCATCACTCAAGTCACATTTGAGGCAGTGCCAGCTCAGAGCCTTTGGATGCAGCGATTCTCCTTCCCTTATACTGGTTATGACGAGTTTCTTCGCCTCGCCCAAGGCTTATTTCTAGAGTCAGATGTACCAGAGAATTGCGACCTGGTGTTGGATCTTTATAGTGGCTCATACCTAATGCCGATCGTGAGTATCACTGCTCTCGGAGTTGCAGAAGAGGGAAAATCAGAGCTAGAGAGACTTATCGCCGCAGTTGTCTCCAACCTTCCTTCTGTCGCCGCAGTTATCTTCGAGCTTCCTTCTGGCCACGCACGTGAAATATTGGCTGGGTCTCACGTCCTCGAAGCTATTGCAGACATGGGTCAAGGAGCAGGTCTAGATCCGACCATTTATTCTGAGAGGCTCCACAGAATCGAAGCTGCTGATCTGAATCGGGCGAACTTTATCGTCGAGTACGTTAACTATATCCACAGCGGAGTATCCTATCGTGAGAACGGAGAGGGCAAACTCCACCCAGACCTCCAGATATCCGCTCGTCTGCAAATAAACCGAGAGAATGCTCTTGAGGTCACTGGTTATGCCTACACTCCAAGACTGATAGAGTCCACAACAAATACTATCTTCGCAGCATCTGCTCGTATAGGCACACCACTTCACGAAGGTGTTCCTCTAACGTTACCTACACGTCCAGAACGAATACCAGGTTTTAAAGGTGACGTCTTCCAACCAAATGATCTGGGCTACCACTGTCGGGCCAAGGTCTACGCAACTACATCATACCCAGCGAAAAATTTGACACCCTTAATGGTGGCTTACCCACGGGACGCAGAGGACATTGCGGCAGCCATCGCGTTTGCCAGATCGAAAAACTTGCATATTGTGGCTAGAAGCGGCGGGCATCAATACTCTGGAAAGTCTTCGGGAGGCAGCAAAACGATTGTGCTTAGTATGGATGCGTTTAACCACCTAAGCGTCTCTGGGAATATCGTTGAGGTCGGCCCAGCTGTTAAACTGACGACGCTCGCAGATCGTTTCAAGCAAGAGAAGATCACAATCCCCCACGGTGAGTGCCCGATGGTGGCCATCGGCGGTCATGCTCAAACTGGAGGGTATGGTCATCTTGTCCGTAACTTTGGCTTAGCCCTTGACTACGTTGAGGCATTCGACATTGTATTGGCAGATGGAAATCTTCGTACGGTTACTCATCCAGTAAACGGTTCTTCACCCTCTTCGGATGAAGAGAAGCTTGACCGAGAGATATTCTGGGGTGTGTTAGGTGGAAATGCTGGTTCGTTTGGCATCGTGACCAGCTACACGTTCAAATATATTAAGGCTAGCGATCGCCCAAATTCCTACGGATATACTGCACTCGGGATGTATAGAAAGAGTCGCTTTCAGAAAATGATGAAGCTGGTTCAGGCATGGTCGAAAGACATCGAAGCTGGGACACTAACAGCAGATTTTGATTTTATGATGACCGTAAAATCAACAGACAAAATCCAATTCTTCCCAGTACTGTTGGTTGAAGCAGTATACGGAGATATACCTGTCGTAAACAAAGATGTTATCGAAGATGAGAGGTTGAAATCAATCGATGAGGCGGTTTTATTTGAGCAAAGTTTTTGGGAGAAGGAGCTCCTACGCCGCGAATACGGTAAGAGATCGCTGCCGGATTTGTCAGATTCGTTCGTGCGTCGCCATCCAGCTACAACCCTTGATGGACGTGAATTCAAATATCCATACAAAAAGCGTATCAACTGCACCACAAACGCGTTGACCGACGATTTTATTCAGAACTTTGTAGACATGGTCGATAAGGTGGTTATGAAAACGGAAGGCGTAAAGCTCGTCTTTCAAATGTTGATGGGCGGTGGTGCTTATCAGAATACGGAGCGTAGGCAGGCAACATCAATCTCTCATAGAAACTACGTTTTCTGCTTTGTATTCGATCTCTTCTACCGGCAGGGCTTCGAGAAAGCTGCCGAAGAATTACAGAAACAGATGCAGAATGTGGTTGACGAACACTTCAGCGGCAATCAAGAACTACGGGTTTTCTGGGGTTCCTTTGGAGATACAGATATTACAAAGGATGATATCAGAAAGATGTACTACGACAGTAAAGAGCAGTACGCACGACTGCAACAACTCAAACAAAGAGTAGACCCCAACGACATCTTTCATACAACGTTGACTGTCCAACTGCCAGGGTAAACGCATACTTGACCTTGTCTTTAAAAAGTGGGCAATCACTAGCTAAAATGATGTGTTTATCTTTACCAACTCCAAATTCTCTGGCAAAATCGGCTCTCCCGGATACTAGGTGTAAAAAGTAGTAGCTGATACAATTAAACGGTCGAAGGTCGGCTGAAAACCTTGATGTGGCTAAACTATAAGCCTAGTTTATCACCACAAGTACGGGAGAGCCACAGGGCGGTTTCATTCTCCGGTGCGATCGCGAAAAGTAAAAGCGATCGCGCTATCTGATAAGATTTTTAGCGATCGCTCTTCATATAATAGATATGGATACTCTAATCTCTTTTTTGAAAAAAGTCAATGACCCACGCCAAACCAGCGGGAAAAGACATCCCTTATGGCTAATATTACTATTGGTTATTATGGGATTCATGTTGGGTTATTTGGGATATAGAGATTTCGGAACCTTTGCTAAATGCAACCAAAAACTGATCGTTAAAACTTTTAATCTCACTATTGATAGAGTCCCATCTTATTCTACTATTAGACGAGTAATGATGTTGGTCAATACCTCAGATTTAATCGACGCATTTAATCAATGGGCTAGTCAGCTAACTACCTCAATAGACTTGACTGATTGGGTATCAATTGATGGTAAATGTCTCAGAAGTACCTGCCAAAATCCCCAGAATAGCACTCACGATTTTGTCTCAATTGTGTCCTTATTCAGTCAGAATACTGGTTTGGTTGTCAGAGTCCAAAAATTTGAAAACAAAAAAAGTTCTGAAATCAGACAGGCGCAAGAGCTAGTCAAGGGTTATCCCGATCGAGGGAACATATTTACATTGGATGCTTTGCACTGTCAAAAAGAGACAACTACTTTGATTACTGAGTCTAAAAATGATTATATTATCGCTCTTAAAGGCAATCAAAAAAACTTGTTTAAACAGGTTGTGAATATTATCGAAAATCAACCACCTAAAAGTCAAGCAGAATCAGTAGATATTAGTCATGGTCGTCACCTGGTTAGAAAGGTATCTGTCTTTGATATTCCTCCCCAGAAGCTCAAGGATTTTGAGAGATTAAAATGGGGTAATATTACCAGTTTAATTAAAGTGGAAAGAAGTGGCGCTCGTGGTAAAAAGATTATGAACATCTTACTTATTACATTAGCAGCTTATCGGCATCAGCCGAAATATTTGCGTCAAAAATCCGAGGTCATT
>NZ_KB235906.1:139663-141112 GCF_000332155.1 Kamptonema formosum PCC 6407
ATTGTGTCCTTATTCAGTCAGAATACTGGTTTGGTTGTCAGAGTCCAAAAATTTGAAAACAAAAAAGTTCTGAAATCAGGCAGGCGCAAGAGCTAGTCAAGGGTTATCCCGATCGAGGGAACATATTTACATTGGATGCTTTGCACTGTCAAAAAGAGACAACTACTTTGATTACTGAGTCTAAAAATGATTATATTATCGCTCTTAAAGGCAATCAAAAAACTTGTTTAAACAGGTTGTGAATATTATCGAAAATACAACCACCTAAAAGTACAAGACAGAATCAGTAGATATTAGTCATGGTCGTCACCTGGTTAGAAAGGTATCTGTCTTTGATATTCCTCCCCACGAAGCTCAAGGATTTGAGAGATTAAATGGGTAATATTACCAGTTAATTAAAGTGGAAAGAAGTGGCGCTCGTGGTAAAAAAGATTATGAACATCTTACTTATTACATTAGCAGCTTATCGGCATCAGCCGAAATATTTGCGTCAAAAATCCGAGGTCATTGGCTGATTGAAAATCAGTTACATTGGGTAAAGATGTAGTTTTAAGGAAGATATATGGCCGAGACATAACTACATAGCAGTCACTAATTTATCGCTCCTATCAACCGTCGCTCTTAATCTTTACCGATTTTTAGGCTTTTCATCATTAACTTGCGGTCAAAGATGGCTAAACTACAAGCTAGAAAAACTGATAATTTCACTCAATTAAAAAGGTAGATTAGCTCAATTATTCAATAATAATTACCCAGCTAAACTTTTCAAACCCATGTACAGCAATAAATTTGATTTATTCAACTATCAATAAAATTGATAGTTGAATTTTTAGTGTTCGCGGATGACTTGAATATTTTCATTCAGAATTTTAGCTCTGCTAAAATTCGAGAATGAAACCGCCCTGGGGAGAGCCATACCGCTTGGCACATTCTAGTTCGCCCCTGTATCCCACCTTTAGTTTACACTTCGGTATTGGCTCGGTTCATCGTCGGTGCAGCCACAATGGTATTTGCGATCGCCCTACAACTCTGCTCAATCTCAGCATATCGACTTCCCGCCTGAAAGCAAGAAAACCCAAAACGCGATCGCTTACCGGACATGGCTTCAGGAGTCTGATGAATCCTTAACCAAACTCCTCTGTTGCCCAAAGCTGGTCAAATTCTGTTGTAAACATTGATGAATGTGATCGCTCCAAAACGGCACAACAGGCAAACCTGGGGTAAAGCCGGGATACGGACAAAATAGGACACGATGTAAAGAAATGTAACGAAACCGCCACTCCCAGCCAGATTTGTTGAAGCAAGCACAAAAAGTAAGAAGCCTGCCAATTATACAATAGAGCGTTTATGTAGCCTTGATTGTGGAAGCGTTCGCCGCCCGTTACCCAATCACACTCACAAACCATCTAGAGAGTAGTGCTACTACTCTCTACTTAAGCTCACAAGCGA
>NZ_KB235906.1:141212-141828 GCF_000332155.1 Kamptonema formosum PCC 6407
CAGTCTCGGTTTAAAGCGTCTCTAGCAACTTCCTCAGCTCGCAAAGAAGTTACTTTTTGATATCGCAGAGTAGTCTGGATGTTCTCATGACCCATCAAAGCTCGCAACTCTTCAAGAGCCATTAACCCTACTCGTTCAGTAGCAAACGTATGCCGCAAATCGTGGAGGCGGATTCCTTGCAAAAGAGGACTTTTTTCTGTAAAACTTTGCCAGCAACAATAAACTTGCTGATAGCTCAATCTCGTCACCCTTTGATTAAAAGGATTTTGTGCAGTAAACAGAGCTGGTGTCCCCAAATCCCGATAATATTTAATATAATTATTCACAATAGAAGCTGCATCTTCGCTATAAAAACACCATCGTAGCTTCTTCCCCTTTCCCATCACCTGAAACTTCTGTAATTGTAAATCAATTCCCTCTAAATCTAAGGTAAGAAGCTCACCAATCCTAGCTCCTGTTCGATGAAGCAGGCGGACAATAGCGTGCAATCGGACATCTGGCACGAGCAGTTCATATAAAATACTCAGTTGTTCCGCACTCAAATAGCGAATCACTGCGTCGGTACTACATTCCCCCTTTTCTGGGTCAAGCTTGCGCTGCTTCAAACCAGCAATCG
>NZ_KB235906.1:141928-142300 GCF_000332155.1 Kamptonema formosum PCC 6407
AGTCCGTAGTAGTTGAATATTACAGCAAAATCAAGAATCAAGTATTCGACTTTTGAATTCAGATTTTCTGGTAATGTTGCGTAAGAGTTTATATCTTCATCTCCAAACAAATTTGATGCGTTTGTATCTAATTCTGGCTCGGTATACCAATGCGAAATTTCTGAGTACCACTGTTTTGCTTGTCGCTCTTTATCAATCCATTCTTGGGGTGTATTTGAGTCGATACACAATTCAAAATATCGATGCTGGTAAGTAACTTTGTAAGCTTTAGGTAAAGTTTTCCAGTACGTTGCTTTCCAAAATCCTATATCCTCCCAAACTTCTGTACCGTCAATGATAGTGCAGTTGAACAAATGTTCTGTTATGCTCAGG
>NZ_KB235907.1:0-2113 GCF_000332155.1 Kamptonema formosum PCC 6407
GTTTGGGGGGCAGGCAGTTTATCGGCAATCCCAAACAACCCACGTTCAGCGTTTATGAATTGGTTGATGGGGAGTATCAGGTCAAACAGTTTAGGGGAAACTCGCGCATTGAGTCGGCTGCATTTCCTGAATTGCAACTGACGGCAGAGCAGATTTTTCGCGCTGGCTTGCCCCCAAACGAATTGACCTAGAAGAGCATCACGCTATTACAACTTGAGGGCGATCGCTCATTCATATAGTCCTAATACTAATTAATTCGTGATTTTGCCATTGTTTTTTGCCAAATATTTGGAAAAGATCAGGCAAAAACTTCTTTAAAACTTAGCTTGATTCTTTTGGGCGATCGCTCAAAACGCTGATTGTTGTAGTCAAAATGCTACCCACATCGTCAGGGTAAATACTTCTCGTGCGAGACATCAGACTTATTACCGAGGGCTGGCAACGCAAAAATTATGCTTTATGGCGATCGCCGTCAACTTTAGATGTATGAGTGCTGGTTTGATATAGCAGTGAGGGGTATAGCCGAGATACTCTACCCCCTAACGGCATCAAAGGTTTATGAAACCAGTATTCAGTATCGGGTTTATTCTCGTGCTATGCGCTCAACCCATTAAGAGCATCAAAGGTTTATGAAACCAGTATTCAGTATCGGGTTTATTCTCGTGCTATGCGCTCAACCCATTAAGAGCATCAAAGGTTTATGAAACCAGTATTCAGTATCGGGTTCTCGTTCTATGCGCTCAACCCCTTAAGAGCATCAAAGGTTTATGAAACCAGTATTCAGTATCGGGTTTATTCTCGTGCTATGCGCTCGTGAGGCAAGCCTTAAAGGTTTATGATTGTGACTTGACCAACTCAAACTTAATCCCAAAAAAAGATCGCTAGTGGCGATCGCAAAACGGAAAAATAGATTACTATTAAAACAATACTTCGGACACTTTTTAATATGCAAAGTATCAGTTTTTGGATCGGAAAGCAATTAAGTGAGGCGATTGATAAAAAACCGCCTCACCAATAAACACTCACCAAAGGATAAATAATCGCTACTAAGCGAGCGCTTTTTGTGAGAGAATACTCGAAAAATATTTAATTGAGGGAAAATCTATGAAAACGAAGCGACAATCGAGAAAACTACCCAGAAATTAAATTTGCCGAATTGAGTGCATCAATTCAGCAATTACACCCGGTTTTGCAGAACGGGTCAAAAAGAAAATATTTGTTATGTAAATGTAACAAAAACGGTGTCAATAGTCAACTCAATCAGACTTTTTGTGATTGCAGTCCCTATTTTGACAACTTTAAACAACAGACCCCTGCAAAAGCGGTGTTAACCCTTACAAAGGAACACCGATGGAATTTTCAAAAAATGAGTTAGGTAGTATATGTGGTAAGGCACAACCTATTGTGTCATCACCACACTATCCTCACACCGACTCAAGTAATTGCAATCTAAAAAACGAAAACAGATTTGCAGAACCTACTGAGCAAATCTTTGAAGTAGCACCGCATCAATTGTTTGATTTCCTTCAAAAATATGGCGATGGCGGTACACTCCGATTGAAATTTGGGGGGGCAAAATAAATGCACCCCACTCTGACACTCCCCAACTCGCCCGTCTATCAGAGCAGCGATCGCACTGACTACCGCCAAGATTGGTTAGACTCTGGCGTTGACGATGCAATCATTAACCTCAACGTACAGGAGATCGCTGGCGCAGACTTATTTGAATTTCTCTATCCCCACCCGCAGCGCCTCAACGCGGGCCGCCTCAACGCCAAGTACCTGAGACTTTGGGAACGCTGCGTAGACTTTGACAACACTCCACTGTCACACGGCTGGATCTGCAACGGTCGCGTCAAGATTTTACAAGGGCCCTTACTCAAACCTGAGAATGGCAAAAACGGAAAATGGAAAGTCGTAAAGTACCGCAACCCTGAAGGGGGTAAAGCCCCGATCGCATTCCTCAAAGTACCGCTTCACATCTGGGAGAAAGTTGCGGCGCAGTATGGTATCGCCATGCCTAGTTACATAGAGGTTACACAAGAAGGTTCGGCTCTGGGTTTTGGGAATGGGTGCTTAAAATCGAGTTCCTGTAAAACCGACAGAAGGTGTG
>NZ_KB235907.1:2213-3959 GCF_000332155.1 Kamptonema formosum PCC 6407
GCGTAAGGATTTGGGCAGCTTTGAAACTGGTGAGGGTTTTTGCCCGATCCAGTGGTATGCCAGATATAGCCATTTTTGTTGGTGTTTTTGACACGCTCAATGATGGCTTCGACGGCGTAGTATTGATAGGGACGCAGCACCATCAGCACTTTGTCGGATTCGTGCAGGACAATGTATTTACAGATCATCTTGGAGACGTGGCATTTCTCCAGAAAGCTATCCGCGAAGTCTTCCAGTTGGGTAATCAGGTTATTGTCTTGGTCTGCCCAGTAGAAGGTTTGTTTAAATTCTTGTTTACGGTTGTTGGCGTAGTAACGGGTATTGACACCGTTGGAGATGACGAAAATTTGGACATATTGAAACAGTCCATTGTCTGCTCCGTAGGAATGGCGTTGGTAGCGGTTGATTTGGTTGAAGGCTTCCTTAAGTTCCAGTCCTCGGCGTTTCAGTTCGATTTGGACGAGGGGCAAGCCGTTAATCAGCAGGGTTACATCGTAGCGGTTTTTGTACTTGCCTTGCTGGGTAATCTGGTTCGTAACTTGATATTGGTTTTGACACCAATGTTCTGTGTTGAGGAATTCCAGGTAAAAGGTAGTGCCATCGTCGCGGCTGAGTTCCATTTTGTCGCGGAGTCGCTTGGCTCGGTCAAATACGTTACCCTTGTCAAGGTGGTTGAGAATGCTCTTAAACTCTGTGTCGCTGAGTTTGATGTGGTTATGTTTTTCAAGTTGGGCTTTGAGGTTGGCATTGAATTCTGCTGCACTGCTGATGTTGACGGGTTGGTAGCCTAGCCCCGTCAGACGCTCGATCAGTTTTTGCTCTAGTTGCGCTTCAGATTCCGTCATGGCGACCTACTCTTCATTTAACATTGCTTGTTCATCAAGGAAAACTTGTAGCCGGATCTCGTAATCTTCATAGTAAAGAGTATACAGTGCTTGGCTATAAAGTAGTTTTCCGTCTAAGGGATATTCTTCGTCTAGAAATTCATTGAATTCTGGACTTTCTTCATATCTAATTCGGTCTTCTTCGATTTTAATATCTTCTTTTGACTTCTTTTCCAATTCAAAACTGATAAACGAAGATATGAGATAACGGGATAGGCTTTCTGTTATTTCTCTCAGTAGCCGCGATAAATCTTGATCGTTAAGCAGTTCTTTGGGTATATGTTTTCCGTGAGATAAATCACCTCTCGCATTTCTTAATTCATTAATATGTTTTCCTATCTGTGAGAGTTTACTAATAAAATCCCTCTCGTATACATCATCATTTTTTGAAGTAACTTGGCTGCCTCACAGATAAGATTATTAGTTTCGCTTTTCGCACCTTTATTTAAACTTTTCCCTTCTATACTTGGGTCAATTTGCGTAATGATAGTTTTACAAATGCTCTGTAGAAGTGAATTACAGCAATCTAAGCTTACACCTGTATGTAAATCTTGGTGATAGTTTTCAATTGCGCTAATAAATTCGGCAAATGCACCATAGTATTGAAAGTCGGGGAATTCTTTGATATGTCTTTTCACTAACGCTTCTAAACTCTCCATAACACCTCATTACACAAACATTTTTTGTAGTAAACCTTTCTTGAATTGTTCGGTTTGGTCGATTTGGCGAGAGAGGGTTTCGATTTTGCGATCCATTGCTGTTAAAAAACCAGTAATTTTTTCTTGTTCTTTTTTGCAAGGGTAAAATAGTATGATTGCTGACAATGATTCTTGGTTGATATTTGTATTTGCGCTAGAGGTAG
>NZ_KB235907.1:4059-4267 GCF_000332155.1 Kamptonema formosum PCC 6407
TCGAGCCACTGTCACAACCCTACCCTAGTCAAGAAGTACCCGGATAGGCGGATGACTGCGAGAAAAACGCGATGCACGGCGATGAAAATTCATGCTCGGCAACGGGGATGAGTATCTGGGGTTTTTGAGCGTTCTGGAGCAAAAGCGGTTAAGTTTTTCCAGTGAACAACCTCAAAGGGCGCGTCAGATTCACTGAGGAATAGCAGAC
>NZ_KB235907.1:4367-5018 GCF_000332155.1 Kamptonema formosum PCC 6407
AATCAGCGAGGCAACAGAGCAGATGAAGATAGCGAACGATCGCTCTGCATGAACATTCTGGCAGACCCGAAAAAATTACTCTTCCAGTCGTCTTTTTTGTACAAAAGTGCGGTAGCACTGCCTTCAATAAAACCAAACAAACTGAACTGCAACTCTTCCTAGAAAACGGCTATCGCCTTTGTTCCGATACATTAATATGAAATAGCTGAATGGCTATCACAAAGCGGCAATTAAAAAAGCAGCCTTAACAGCTTTTCAATTAGTTCGGCTTGCTCAAGTGTGAAAGTACAGCTTGCTATAAATGACACGAGTTACAGCTTGTATCTGCCAGGGTAAAAGGTAACTTTCCTTGCATCTTTTTCAACATTATGGGATATTGAATTGAAAAAACTAATTCAAATAGAAACTTATGGCAACTGAGCAAGAGCTTCAATCTCTTTTTAATGCCTTGGATCGCGATCAAGATGGCAAAGTATCGAGTAATGAGCTTTTTTTAAGTCCTGGGTTAAATGCAGTCATTTTAGCAGAAACAGGTACTAGCCCTGCGGAACCGCTAGCGACGTCTCGAGATGAAGAGGGTAATATTACCTTTGAAGCCTTGAAACAAGCTGTTAAGAAAGCAGGGAATTTAGAATAAGCGCGATCGCCCAG
>NZ_KB235907.1:5118-8792 GCF_000332155.1 Kamptonema formosum PCC 6407
AGCTCATGATAAGTTACCTAAAGTTATATGTAACTAGCGATGAGTAAATTGGCAAGGGTGAAATATGGGACGGCTCAACTCCCATCTGGCAAAAAGATAGAGGTGGGTTTTAGGCAGTGGTATGAATGGCTAGAGCATCCAGAGACTAAATCCTTCAGGGTTGATGATGGCGAGGGTTACACAGCCAGAAAAGAAACAGAAGGAGGCTACTGGTACGCCTACCGCAAAGTTGAGGGAAAGTTACATAAGCGTTACATAGGATTGTCTAAGGCTCTGACTTTGCGGCGACTGGCTGAAGTTGGGGCATTATTCGATATCCCTAGTCAACCTAAGTTACCTAAGCCTATGGGTAACTCAAAGGTCAGTGAAGAGTTACATAATGAACTAGGTAACTTACAAACAGTTAACTTAGGGTTACAGAAGGAAATTACCCAACTAAAAGCAGAACTAGCAGAGGCGCGATCGCAACTTCCCTCCCAGACCGCGCAAGATTCCACATTTTGGGACTTTCCAGACGCGGCGGACTTGCTCAACCAGCTCAAGGCTAAGCGTAAAAAATCAAAAACTGATTTACAAGATGTGGAAGCAATCTTAGAACTGTTGCCAGAGATGCCACAACAATCACAGCCACAGCTACCCGATTTGTATGCAGCGAGGGATAAGCTTTTTGAGATGCCATCCTTGGGCGGCTGGAAGTTTGAGAAAGGTGAGAAGCGCGATCGCTTCTATGCTTTTGCCTCTGCTCTGATTGAAGAGGCCTACAAAACTTGACCAAAATTACACCATAATCCAGCGCTTACAATCTGACCTCAAGCAAGCAACCGAACGGTGCGACGGATACGGCAACCAGTTGAGAGAAAAGACAGAAACCATTCGCAAGCTTACGGCAAAGCTAGGGCAACGTCCGTTTTAGGTATTGAGCCGATATCTGTGTAAAAAGTGCAATATAAACTACCATTACCAACTTTCTTGCTTTGGCTGCTGTTGTATGCGATCGCTAACTCCAACTTCCAACAGTTCTCATTTCAGTCTTGCAAAAACCATAAAAACCATAAATTGGTCATTTTTACCCCCCTATAACGTCTATTTGACATGGCTTGCTATGCGACTACCACACTAACTACGAGGATTTAGGAGGTGTCGGAGTACAAAAAAGCAATTAAAAGTCAGCGAAAGTTAATTTAACTTAATTAAAATTTGTGAAAATTGGAGGATAATTTAGGATTTTTGAGGGACAAGTAGGAGATATTAGGAAATAAGAGGGAATAAGAGGAAATAGAAGGGTTAAAATATAAAGCTTTTTGTGGCTTCCACTAACTATCGGGGTGCGTTCCTTCTCACAAAAAGTTGCACCCCTGTGTGGAAGATGCAACTTAGGCTTATTGCTGGTAGGTATTACCTCTTAGAACCTGACCTTTGTCGCAGTCGTAACATCAGCGGGGTTAGTACCCGAATCAGCGAGGCAACAGAGCAGATGAAGATAGCGAACGATCGCTCTGCATGAACATTCTGGCAGCCCGAAAAAATTACTCTTCCAGTTCGCTTTTTTTGTACAAAAGTGCGGTAGCACTGCCTTCAATAAAACCAAACAAACTGAACTGCAACTCTTCCTAGAAAACGGCTATCGCCTTTGTTCCGATACATTAATATGAAATAGCTGAATGGCTATCACAAAGCGGCAATTAAAAGCAGCCTTAACAGCTTTTCAATTAGTTCGGCTTGCTCAAGTGTGAAAGTACAGCTTGCTATAAATGACACGAGTTACAGCTTGTATCTGCCAGGGTAAAAGGTAACTTTCCTTGCATCTTTTCAACATTATGGGATATTGAATTGAAAAACTAATTCAAATAGAAACTTATGGCAACTGAGCAAGAGCTTCAATCTCTTTTAATGCCTTGGATCGCGATCAAGATGGCAAAGTATCGAGTAATGAGCTTTTTTAAGTCCTGGGTTAAATGCAGTCATTTTAGCAGAAACAGGTACTAGCCCTGCGGAACTGCTAGCGACGTCTCGAGATGAAGAGGGTAATATTACCTTTGAAGCCTTGAAACAAGCTGTTAAGAAAGCAGGGAATTTAGAATAAGCGCGATCGCCCAGCCAGCAGCGATTGAAATAAAATCATTTATCCAAGTGGATGAGTGTCTTCCCCTGGTAATAGTTGCAGTAGTTATAGGGCAAAAAGCGATCGCTGACTACCAAGGATAAGAACTTGCTTCTTATCCTTTCGTCTGGCAGGGATTTAAGCCCCAGTTGACATTAGAGTTGTTATGTAGTGTTCATGATTTTTAGATTTCCTGATGTAGATAATGAAATGCCTGTCGCACTCTTACCCCCTGAGCCACTGTCACAACCCTACCCTAGTCAAGAAGTACCCGGATAGGCGGATGACTGCGAGAAAAACGCGATGCACGGCGATGAAAAATTCATGCTCGGCAACGGGGATGAGTATCTGGGGTTTTTGAGCGTTCTGGAGCAAAAGCGGTTAAGTTTTTCCAGTGAACAACCTCAAAGGGCGCGTCAGATTCACTGAGGAATAGCAGACCTTGGGAAGCTTCTTTGAGTTGGGCGGCGATAGGGTCAGTCATGATTTCAGCGTTTATCTAACTTTTTTAGCTTAATCCCTTTGCCTGCAAGTGATACCTGAAGCTGGCGGAACCAACCATTACCAGGTAAGGATTATAGCCGTTTACATTTATCAGACCACGCCCTTGATCTAGCTTTACCTCAACCCTCGCCATCTCCCAAAGTCACTTGTCTAACTGACCACTATTAAATTACTACTAATAACCAAAAACTCAGGTTTTAAACAACTCTCTTGTAGACGCATACATAAAGTGGTAACTACTCACCCCCGTCTTAAGGTAGTCAGGAAATACTGAAATCAATAGAGTTCAGTTATTCCACAAAGAAAAATGAAACTTACAGGCGCTACCAATAATACCTTCTCTTCGGTTGTTAATTCTGTTAAATCCATTGCTACTAAACTACCACTTAAAGTTGTTGTCGCTTCAGCTTTATTAATCGGCTTTACTGGAAGTATGGCGATGGATTCCTTCGTACTTACTGCACCAAGTTATGCAAAAACTGTGGAACCCGTGAAGGCTCAGAGCGCAGTTAGATTTAAGGATGCTAACTTTGAAGCTAGGCTTAGACAGCAGATAGGGATTCCCAATAGCACGCCACTAACGTTAAATGTTCTGCAAGGGGTAAAATTTTAAAATTTTGGTCACTCAAAAAAGTAATTTCATTAGAGGGAATTCAAGCACTTCGTAATCTGACTTCTCTGGACTTGCGTGACAACCAAATCAGTGATTTGAAACCATTAGCGGCGTTGACTAATCTTACTAGGCTGAACTTGGATAGCAACAAATCAGTGATTTGAAACCACTGGCGGGTTTGACTAATCTTACTAGGCTGGACTTGTATGACAACAAAATTAGCGATGTCAAACCACTGGCGGGGTTGACTAAATTAACTTGGCTGTTATTGAATGAAACGAAATCAGTGATGTTCAACCACTAAGAGGTTTGATTAATTTGAATTTTCTGGGCTTGCGTGCCAACAAAATACAGTGATGTCAAACCACTGGCGGGTTTGACTAAATTAACTTGGATGGAGTTGAGTGGCAATCCAATTAATAACTGTCAATCATTACCGGGACTTAAACAAAAAGT
>NZ_KB235907.1:8892-16888 GCF_000332155.1 Kamptonema formosum PCC 6407
AGGAGTAGTACCCTCAGATGGTGGTAGTTATAATTCAGCAACAGGTATCATTACTTGGCCGAGTATTAGCTTAGCAAATGCTGCAAATACGACGCGAACAGTAACTTTACCATTGCCAGCATCAGGCACTCTTAGTAATACCGCCAAGAGCACTTCTACCACTGCTGACCCAACTCCTACTAATAATGATGGTACAAAAAAGCGTTAAGTCTTGTTATGGCTCTGTTGACTGAAACCTTGGAGCGGCGTTTTGATAGTGCTTTTGGCATTACCCGCACTGAGGAAGAACGCAACGAACTACTGAGCCAGCGCGTTCAACAACTCCAGCGCGACCTTGAAATCTTAGGCAACGCTTACGCTGCCGAAGACGAAATTCGATCGGAGCGCGATTACTACGAGCGCCTGCTCAGAGAAAACGGAATCGACCCCTGGCGGGTTCCGGGAGGGGTGATGAGTCGGGTTAACA
This sequence comes from Kamptonema formosum PCC 6407, assembly GCF_000332155.1. Taxonomy (GTDB): domain Bacteria; phylum Cyanobacteriota; class Cyanobacteriia; order Cyanobacteriales; family Microcoleaceae; genus Kamptonema; species Kamptonema formosum. The sequence continues at coordinate 9,359 of NZ_KB235907.1, forward strand.
GTCAGAATTTAATTTCTTGCCTCAGCTTGTTGCCAATGCCGAGAGGGTTCTGCCGTGCTAAACACGATTTTTGCCGTACAAAATCGTATTTAAACACGGTAAAGAATACTTGCAAAAATGTTTTATTTTCGTTGTTGCTTGGCTACGCAAAAACTGGTTTAACAGGTTGCGTTCAGAGGCTCCAAATAAACTACAAGCTTTACAGGCAGAGGGTTTAACAGGTTGCGTTCAGCCTCGCTGAGTTGTTCGCAGAGGGTCGGGCGTATAACCTTTACCCAGCAAGGCTTTTATCACTCTTGAATCCCTCAAGCGTCGGACGTAGATTTCTAGCAAGGTAAACACCATGACTCAAGCCCACACAAAAGCCAAAACAGTCACGTTTGATGAGTTCGTTGCTTGGTATCCAGAGAACTCTGTCCACAAGTACGAACTACACAACGGAGTAATTGTTGAAATGCCTTTAGGGACTGGCGACCATTCGGCTGTAGCTGGGTTTATTGCTGGCGTTGTGTTTTTAGTAGATTCGGCAGCAACAATTGCCCTACCTCGTGCCGAAAGAGTACATAGTTAAGTCTGCCGCTGACAAATCAGGCTACACGCCAGATGTAATAGTTTTAGATCAAACCGCGATCGCAAACGAACCTCGCTGGAAGAAAGAATCCATCATCACGATTGGGGCTTCGGTGCGACTGGCTGTAGAGGTCGTTAGCACCAATTGGCGTGATGACTATTTCACAAAAGCTAGGGATTATGAAGAAATGGGGATTCCTGAATACTGGATTGTGGACTACCTCGTTTGGGGGGCAGGCAGTTTATCGGCAATCCCAAACAACCCACGTTCAGCGTTTATGAATTGGTTGATGGGGAGTATCAGGTCAAACAGTTTAGGGGAAACTCGCGCATTGAGTCGGCTGCATTTCCTGAATTGCAACTGACGGCAGAGCAGATTTTTCGCGCTGGCTTGCCCCCAAACGAATTGACCTAGAAGAGCATCACGCTATTACAACTTGAGGGCGATCGCTCATTCATATAGTCCTAATACTAATTAATTCGTGATTTTGCCATTGTTTTTTGCCAAATATTTGGAAAAGATCAGGCAAAAACTTCTTTAAAACTTAGCTTGATTCTTTTGGGCGATCGCTCAAAACGCTGATTGTTGTAGTCAAAATGCTACCACATCGTCAGGGTAAATACTTCTCGTGCGAGACATCAGACTTATTACCGAGGGCTGGCAACGCAAAAATTATGCTTTATGGCGATCGCCGTCAACTTTAGATGTATGAGTGCTGGTTTGATATAGCAGTGAGGGGTATAGCCGAGATACTCTACCCCCTAACGGCATCAAAGGTTTATGAAACCAGTATTCAGTATCGGGTTTATTCTCGTGCTATGCGCTCAACCCATTAAGAGCATCAAAGGTTTATGAAACCAGTATTCAGTATCGGGTTTATCTCGTGCTATGCGCTCAACCCATTAAGAGCATCAAAGGTTTATGAAACCAGTATTCAGTATCGGGTTCTCGTTCTATGCGCTCAACCCCTTAAGAGCATCAAAGGTTTATGAAACCAGTATTCAGTATCGGGTTTATTCTCGTGCTATGCGCTCGTGAGGCAAGCCTTAAAGGTTTATGATTGTGACTTGACCAACTCAAACTTAATCCCAAAAAAAGATCGCTAGTGGCGATCGCAAAACGGAAAAATAGATTACTATTAAAACAATACTTCGGACACTTTTTAATATGCAAAGTATCAGTTTTTGGATCGGAAAGCAATTAAGTGAGGCGATTGATAAAAACCGCCTCACCAATAAACACTCACCAAAGGATAAATAATCGCTACTAAGCGAGCGCTTTTTGTGAGAGAATACTCGAAAAATATTTAATTGAGGGAAAATCTATGAAAACGAAGCGACAATCGAGAAAACTACCCAGAAATTAAATTTGCCGAATTGAGTGCATCAATTCAGCAATTACACCCGGCTTTGCAGAACGGGTCAAAAAGAAAATATTTGTTATGTAAATGTAACAAAAACGGTGTCAATAGTCAACTCAATCAGACTTTTTGTGATTGCAGTCCCTATTTTGACAACTTTAAACAACAGACCCCTGCAAAAGCGGTGTTAACCCTTACAAAGGAACACCGATGGAATTTTCAAAAAAATGAGTTAGGTAGTATATGTGGTAAGGCACAACCTATTGTGTCATCACCACACTATCCTCACACCGACTCAAGTAATTGCAATCTAAAAAACGAAAACAGATTTGCAGAACCTACTGAGCAAATCTTTGAAGTAGCACCGCATCAATTGTTTGATTTCCTTCAAAAATATGGCGATGGCGGTACACTCCGATTGAAATTTGGGGGGGCAAAATAAATGCACCCCACTCTGACACTCCCCAACTCGCCCGTCTATCAGAGCAGCGATCGCACTGACTACCGCCAAGATTGGTTAGACTCTGGCGTTGACGATGCAATCATTAACCTCAACGTACAGGAGATCGCTGGCGCAGACTTATTTGAATTTCTCTATCCCCACCCGCAGCGCCTCAACGCGGGCCGCCTCAACGCCAAGTACCTGAGACTTTGGGAACGCTGCGTAGACTTTGACAACACTCCACTGTCACACGGCTGGATCTGCAACGGTCGCGTCAAGATTTTACAAGGGCCCTTACTCAAACCTGAGAATGGCAAAAACGGAAAATGGAAAGTCGTAAAGTACCGCAACCCTGAAGGGGGTAAAGCCCCGATCGCATTCCTCAAAGTACCGCTTCACATCTGGGAGAAAGTTGCGGCGCAGTATGGTATCGCCATGCCTAGTTACATAGAGGTTACACAAGAAGGTTCGGCTCTGGGTTTTTGGGAATGGGTGCTTAAAAATCGAGTTCCTGTAAAACCGACAGAAGGTGAGAAAAAAGCAGGATGCCTACTGACTTTGGGTTACGCGGCGATCGCCCTCCCTGGTATCTCAATGGGATGGCGGGTTACAGACAGAGATTTTAAAGGCAAAGCGATCGCACGGGAATTGCACCCAGATTTATTACCCTTCGATGATGGTCGTGATGTTACGATTTGTTTCGACTACCGCCCCGGTGATTATTTCAAGTCCCCCGAATGGGTCAACGCGGCTATCCTTGGCAAACTCTTCAAACAGTCCACAGTCAAAATTGCCAGACTCCCAGGCCCGCAGAAAGGAATTGATGATTTTGCAGTTGCTGGTGGCGACGTTGCCCAAGTCCTAGCCGCCGCTGAATCCCTCAAACAATTGCAGGATGAGCGCCTGTGGCGTTTTTGCTACAAGGGCTTCTCTCCTGAGAAAAAGTAAACCAGCGCTACCTCGACATAGAAGCCCCTGAACCCGGCAAAATTATAGCTCCCAAATCGGGCCTAGCCACCGGAAAAACTCAATTGTTGGCTGATAAGGTTGCAACGCAACCAGGGAAGCAAATCAACATCGGCTACCGTAACAGCTTACTGCTACAGCAGGCTCAAAAGATTGGTAGCTATCACCTAGATGAGCATGATGGCCGCCGTTTTTTGAAGATCCTAACGCTCGGATCAGCCTGTGTTGGGATTCCCTGCTGAAGCTTCCCCCTGAAATTTTCGAGGGGGCACATATTATTTTGGATGAAGCTTCAAGCAGTATCAAGCATCTGCTCACCAGTAGCACTTGCAAAGAGAAAAGGCTTGAAATTCTCGATTATCTAGAAAAGATTGGCCCTACCGTTGGGGGGTAATCGCGCTTGATGGTAATCTCAAAGATTCAGATATTCAATATTTGGAAGAAATCTTCAAGATGCCATCGGTGAAAATTGAAAATGAATTTAAGGGCGATACGCCGCCCGTAACCTTCCTTGAGCTTCCCAAAGGCAGATATCGGATTGCCAAGGCAGAATTTGAATGGCTAGCAAGGGCAATCATGGATGCTGATTGCCCCGCAATTGCCACAGATTCCCTCAATGATGCCGAAGCCCTTTACAAAAAGTTGACGGCTCAAGGCAAAAAGGCATTTTATTAAGCAGCAAAACAGCTACTAAGAAATGGGCTAAGGAATTTCTAGCTAATCCTGATGAGTACATCAGAAAGCACAAGCCAGAATTTATCATCTTTACCCAACTGCTGAAAGCGGTCTCGATATTTCAATCAAAGAAAGATTGATAATTTGGAGATTGGGAATTATTTCTCTGATGTTTTCTGCATTTTTCGCGGGGTCATTGGCGTTGATGAATGCCTCCAAATGTCTCGCCGGGTAAGGCATCCAGAAAGGATTGTGATCTGCTGTGCTGAGCGTAAATTTGCCAGCAATAATGATTCTAATCCCTTTTCAGGTCAGCTAATCAAAGACATTGAAGAGCGGGTAACGGCTGAAATGAAAGCACTTTCTCCTGAAGAAAATACAGCCGCAATCAAAGAAGCAATCAAGGCTCAAATTGATTCCCCCACACCTAGAAGCTTGGGCGAAAATTAAGGGCAAAGATGCAGTTGAAGCGCGTAACTTACGGCGGTTTCTACTTAAATCTTTTGAGGATGGTGGCTATGAAGTTAATCGAATTAGTTTCTCGGATTTGCTTAATCCTGATGCCATTTACGATGAGGGAATGAGCTTTGCTGATGCTAAAAAGCTTTCTAAAGAAGAAGAAGCAAAGCAGATTTTCAATTCTGAATTTATCACCCTAGAAAATACTTAGAAATTGAGGGAAGCAATGCTGAATGGGAGGATTGCTGCAAAGCCATCAAATATCGCCTTTTAGCGCGGCTACCAGGCATTGAAAATACTGAGCTTTGGACTTGGGAGTTTGTTTACCGTATCCGCTTCACTGACAGAGATTTGCTCAATCAGCTCTATGCCAACTGGAAACTTGAAAACCCTATTGATGCTGAACTGCTACAACGGCAAAAATGGAACCGTGAGTTTAGAACTTTCTTGCCTGACCTGAACAACCAATGGCTCAAACTAAAACTTACTCTCAAAATTGGGGATTAATCAATTCCTTGACCCTTCAAAGGTCTGGACGGATAAATCCCCTGAAGTCAAGGAACTGGTGAGGATTTGTAAAACCAAGTCAGCAGCCGCCCTACTTGGACATCCCGGCAAAAGCTCACCCATGCAATATCTCAACCGCTTACTTAAATTTATCGGGGTTAAGCTGAAGGCCTCTCAGGTTAGGGAGGGGGATAAGCGAGTTTGGCAATATCGTTTTGTAGAGGCTGGTGAGAACTCTAGCAGACCCGAAAACTGGGATGAGCTTTACCCTCTAGTCTGTCAAAAATTGGCTGAAAAAATCGCCTCTGCGAAAATGGCTGAATCACCCTCTCCTCTTGATGTGGAGGTTGTCACAGCTCCCCCCATAAATATACAAAATACAGCCGAAGCTGTGACAGAGAATCAGACTCACCCTGTAGAAAAAGTTTGGGGCGTGGCTTGTGAAGTTGCGGAGGTGGCCCGTGAAGTTGCGGAGGTGGCGTTATGGGTCGCTGAGGGGATGGTGGAGTCAGCAAAAACCTGTCTACATCACATTCTCAACCGATACGGATACTTACCCGTAGCAGAGGCGCTAGAAAGTCTGAGTGCTGAGCAGCGGTTAGCAGTTGAAAGTCTAGGTTAGACTTATCACCTCAGTTGTTAGCGATCGCTTTCCTAGCAGAGCCACAATCAACCCTCTGTGAGGCCGCCGTATGGGAGCTGGCAGAGGATAGCTCGGCGATCAAGCGCACCCAAGGCCGAAGCTCAAAACTTTTTTGGCTGAAAACTCACAGCCGTGCTGCTGCATTTGGGTTTGAACAAATCCTAAAGGATTCTGAATCAATCAGGCAGATAGCGGGTGTGGTTGTTGTCTGTCAATGAAACAAAAATCAAAAAACTAAAAACTGATTGATATATAGCAGCCATCCTCTACGCGATCGCCTCGATCGCTGCACAGCAATCAGCAAGCGGTTGATTCCTTTTGCGGTATAAATATATCGCTGAACATTGCCTTTGCTACCTTCTGTTTCCAACGGAGGGAGTCAGATTGATGCGCCTTGAAGGTAACTTTTGTGATCACAAAACATTGCTTGCTACCATCTTTCTCTGCTTTTCCCCCAGCTTCCTACCTTGCATAAATTTGCATAAATTTGCATTATTTTGCATAAATTTGAGTTTTAAGTTGCAAATACTGCCTCGACTTCAGCTAATAATTCAAGCTGAGCTTGCACAAGTTTACTCAAAAAAACTCACAAAAACTCAAATTTATGCAAAATAATGCAAAAAAAATCATGAAAACTCAGACCCAAAAAGTTAATTTTGAGGTTTTTTCCTGTCCCGGTACACTTAATACCAATTTAACAATTTAACAGCAAACTCTGCACTCCCAATTCAAGGAATTGTAGCAGAGGCTCAAAAGTCGTAGCATTTATAGCAAGCTGTAGTTTCACAATTGAGCAAGTCGAACTAATTTAAAAGCTGTTAAGGTTGCCTAAAAATAGCCGCCTCGTTATTAGCTACTCAGCTATTGCATATTAATGTATCGGAAGCCCGATCCTATGGCACTGGGGTATGGGAGGATTCAGAAAAAGCGTTAGGACACTTCTGTGAAGGTTGAGCGGCACGGACAGGCGAAAATAATGACTCAACAGGAGATTCGGCGGGTGTTCGCCGAAGGCCTCCTCACGGGCAGAGATAGAGCCTTGTTTGGAGTTTGCCTCTACACCGCTGCCAGAATCAGAGAAGCCTGTACCCTGCTCGTTGCCGATGCCTACACCACCAGTCGCACTGTCCGAACTGTCAGATCAGAACTCATCATCCGCAAAGCCAACACCAAAGGAAAATTGGGAACGCGCACTATCCCTATTATTGAAGAACTGAGATCGCTCCTCAACCGCTACCAACCCACACCGGGGCAACCTTATCTCTTCCCAGGCAAACCTTACAATACGCGCTTGGGTCACATCCACCCTGACTCTGCTGGCTTGATACTAAGAGAAGCTTTCAAACGAGTCGGCATTGAGGGAGCATCATCCCACAGCTTCCGCCGCACCTCATTAACTCAGATGAGTAACGCTGGGATTCCCTTGAGGGTGATTCAGGAAATCAGCGGCCATCGCAACTTAGAACAGTTGCAGCGGTACTTAGAAGTTAAACCCGAACAGGTAAGAGGCGCGATCGCTTCCCTTTCGATGCTTAGTCACAGTCACATCGGAGAACTACTTTTGGGGAAGTAAAACTTCTAACGATACACAAACACCGCCAGGTGTAATGAAAGGAGGTACTGGGATGATACATCAGCTTGAAGACTTAGCTACTAACCGTGAGCTTCACCAGAGTCTACTGAAGTGGCTACGTCCACGTTGTCAGCAATCTGAATTCCTGGAACTATACCAAGCAGCGACTAAACAATATATTAAACTCTACGAGGACGTGCCTTGGTGTTGTGTGGTTTGTTAATGCGTGACACTAACCCTGACGAGCGTGATCTCAAAAACCGTGCTCAGGCTTTAGCAAACAAGGTAGCTGAACCAATGCGAGTAGAATTAACAGCTTGGTATTGTCCTCGTC
>NZ_KB235907.1:16988-21138 GCF_000332155.1 Kamptonema formosum PCC 6407
TTAACCAATTTGACCGAGAACAAGGATGGGTTGCTTACCTAGCCCCGACTCGTGCTTTAGTTAATCAGATATGTAAACGTTTAAGAGATGTATTTACTCCATTAGAAATTAACGTAGAGCGCGTTAGTCCTGCTTTAGAAATAGATAGTCTAGAAGACAAATATTACTAAAAGATACTAACCAAGAAAGTCGCTTTCGCATACTGGTTTCAACTCCTGAAAAGTTCGATTTAATGTTACGTGGGGGATGGGAAGAGAAGATTGGAAGACCTCTGACTCTTGTGGTCGTGGATGAAGCCCATAATTTATCCCAAGAACAGCGCGGTCTCAAATTAGAATTGCTATTAGCTACAATTAATCGAGAGTGCCGTTATGCACAATTTCTTCTTCTAACTCCATTTATTGATAATGCCGATGAAATTGCCCGTTGGCTGTCTCCTGATAGCTATAATCAAATTGAATTAGGCTTGGATTGGTTGCCAAATGATCGAGCCATTGTTTTGAGTACAGCCAAAAGGAGTGCTCCTAAATCTAAAAATTTTACTATAGAATTAAAAACGATACACACTAATAGGCAAACTATAGACATTGCCGAAACTATTACGTTAGAAGATGAAAGAATACTTGGCTTAAAATGGTCAGATGTATCAAAAAGCCCTAATAAGCTTGCTGCTGCTACCGCGCAACTTCTGAAAAAGCGGGGATCAGTTATCATTCTTGCAAAAACAATACCTGACACTTGGAAATTGGCTAGTCATTTCACGAAAGAAGCCAATTCTTCTTCACAAGAATCTGAAGATATTCAGTTAGTACAGCGGTTCCTTCAAGAAGAATTTAGTCCTGAATTTCCCCTTATAAATTTATTACAATATGGTGTAGGTGTTCATCACTCCGGTCTTTCAGACGAGGCTAGAACTCTAATAGAGTGGCTATTTGAGAAAGGTAGCATTCAAGTGCTTGTCACAACAACTACTATTGCCCAAGGAGTTAACTTTCCAGTATCTAATGTTGTATTAGCAAGCCACCAGTATCCCTACGGTAAAAATATGCCAGCCGAAGATTTTTGGAATTTGGCTGGCCGTGCTGGGCGTGTAAACCAATCAAGTGTAGGAATCATTGCTCTAGCAGCAAATAATCAGGAAAAAGCTGATAAATTAACAGAATTTGTGAATCAAAAAGTGGAATCTTTAAGCTCAACGCTTGTGAGCATGGTACAAAAAGCTATTAAGCAGTGGGGACAATTGGAACTACACCTTTTGTATAAGCAGCCTGAGTGGTCTTCTTTCTTGCAATACCTTGCTCATACTTATCGACAAATTGGTAATCATGAACGTTTTGTTACTGAGGTTGAGCAGGTTTTAAGAGGAACTCTAGGCTTTCAGGCTCTCCGGCGAAAACATCCACAAATAGCAAACTCCCTAGTCAATGGTGTACGAGGCTATGCAGAACGCATTTCTAATCGTCCGTTAAGTCTAGTAGATAATACTGGTTTTTCCTGGGAAAGTGTTAGCATAACTCTCAGCCGATTGCATGACGAACGTATCAATCAAGAGGTTTGGGATGCAGATAGTTTATTTGTAAGCGGTAGTCCCTCCTTAAAGAAATTACTAGAAATTCTTCAAGATATACCGGAATTGAATCAAAACCTTGAGCAAGTAATAGGCGGAGCAAGAATAAGTAAAACTTCCTAGCAGATATAATTTCTGATTGGGTGAACGGCTTAAGCCTGAAAGATATAGCACAGAATTATTTTTCGACTGCTAAAGGTAGAAATATTGAATTTACAGATGCTATGACTAATTGCTGTAAGAGTCTATTCAAAAATCTTATTCCGGCAGCATCCTGGGGTTTAGCAGCTCTGCAAACTTTGACATTCAAAGAAGAAGAGTTTGAGCAGCTTTCAGAAAGGGATCAACAAACTCTACGCAATCTACCTGCTCGTGTGTTTTATGGTGTTAATTCTGATGAGGCGATTACTCTACGACTTCTTAATGTACCCAGACAAGCTGCTCAACCTCTAGCTGGAGAACTTGGGGAACGGATGTTAAATCCAGGTTTACCTTTATCAAGGTTAAGAAGTGAGTTAGCGCAAGTAAAACCTACGGTTTGGACTCAAGCCATTGGAGAAGCAGGGCAAGATTATTATAAAGTTTGGAAAATTATTGAAGGGAAAGAATAGAGACTTCAGTTGCTTGAAAATAAAAATGATTGATCGCACCTCTTAACCTCGCCATCTTACCCAACCCATTCGGCATTAACTCCTTCACCACTCAAAATCGCCCCAAAAATGACTCAAACACTCTCCCTCCAAAGGTAAAACCCGAAGCCGCGATCGCTGCGCTCTGCGTTTATTGAATAATTGGATATCCGTTAATTCGCATAACCAGTTATGCGGATTAACGGATAAGCGGATTAGTAGATGTTCAGAATTATGGTAATCTGCTAGAAATTGATTTTCGAGGGAGGTGAGCCTCATCGCAATATACACAGTGGCATCCTTTAAGGGAGGCGTGGGAAAGACGACGACGGCCGTCCACCTGGCAGCTTACCTGGCGGAATCGGGCGATGCAATTCTAATTGACGGCGACCCCAACCGCAGCGCGACGGGATGGGCCAAGCGAGGGCAGTTGCCCTTTGAAGTGGTTGACGAGCGGCAAGCGCCCTACCGTTTGAGCTCAAGCAAACCCGAACACATCGTTATTGATACCCAGGCGCGGCCTAGTGAAGAAGACTTGCAGAATTTGGTGAGGGGCGATCTGTTGATCCTGCCAACGACTCCAGACGCTCTTTCCCTCGATGCTCTCTTTCAAACCATTGGAGTGCTTAAGAAGTTTGACGTTACGAAGTTTAGAATCCTACTGACCGTTGTGCCACCAGCCCCCCAGAAAAACAGGGGAGAAAGCGAGGGAGGCTTTACTTGAACTGGGTTTGCCTCTGTTTGAGATTGGAATTCGCCGCTTTGCTTGCTATGAAACCGCAGCGCTACAGGGTTGCTTAGTGCGGGACGTGAAAGATCGCAATGCAGCAACGGCTTGGCGGGACTACAAACGGCTAGGGAGCGAACTGTTGTGACCAAAAAAGAAAATGCCTTTCGCCGCATCTTCGATGTAGCCTCTGAGGATGGAAAATCTGCTGACCCGCAACCTCTTCTTGAGGTACAGAGGGCGGAACCTGCAAAAGAGCGGATAGTTGCTGAGCTCACGCCTGACCCTGGACTGTTACCTCCGCCTAAAACGAGGGGACGACCTAAAGGGAAAAAATCAGATCCAGAGTATGAGGCGGCGATCGCCTACATTCGCAAGAAAACGCACCTGCAAGTTAAGAGGCGGCTCCTGGATTTGGCAGAAGAGGAGGTAAAGTTAGACTTCTCAGAACTGGTGCAGGAGTTGCTAGAGGTGTGGGTGCTGTTCGAGCAAGGGGCGGAACCGGATAGCCTAATAGCTAGATTATCGAATATCCGAAAATCTGGTAATTCGGATTAGAGCGAGGGTTTATAGGTAAGACTGAGGACTGTAAAAGTTGAGTACATTAACATGGAAAACTTCCGTTACCAGCTAACTGAGCATGCATCCGAACAAGTGAGCAAACGTAATATCCAATTGGAATGGATCGAGCAAGTTCTCCAGTCCCCCATCAAAACAAAACCAGATGATAAAGATCCGGAGCTTCGGGCTGCTTATGGAGTTATACCTGAAAAGGATGATCGTATTTTACGGGTAGTTTACAATTTCACTGTAGAGCCTTGGAAAATTGTTACAGCACATTTTTGATAGAAATGCAACAAGCAAGCACAAGCGAGGTCTATTATGAAAATTGAATTAAACACGATCCAGAGGCGGATGCAGCCTATTTCACCCTAGTCGGAGGGTGAAATCGCAGACTCCGAAGAAAGTCCCCCTGGTATAGTCTGGGACTTCGATAAAAATAACCAGGTAGTAGGAGTAGAAATCTTAAATTTTAAATACAGAACGCCTGTTTTGTGATTGAGGCATGGTTAGACAAGGAAAAACGGTTGATTGATACTTTACCACCGATTTCGTCAGGACTTTTTTTGCTCACAACCAGCATGATTATTTTCTTGCGTCCTCGTCGATTGGTTCGGCTGACAATCCTACTTTGGTTTATTATAGCCGCTCCAGTGGTTGTTTACT
>NZ_KB235907.1:21238-24994 GCF_000332155.1 Kamptonema formosum PCC 6407
TGCTTGGCTATAAAGTAGTTTTCCGTCTAAGGGATATTCTTCGTCTAGAAATTCATTGAATTCTGGACCTTCTTCATATCTAATTCGGTCTTCTTCGATTTTAATATCTTCTTTTGACTTCTTTTCCAATTCAAAACTGATAAACGAAGATATGAGATAACGGGATAGGCTTTCTGTTATTTCTCTCAGTAGCCGCGATAAATCTTGATCGTTAAGCAGTTCTTTGGGTATATGTTTTCCGTGAGATAAATCACCTCTCGCATTTCTTAATTCATTAATATGTTTTCCTATCTGTGAGAGTTTACTAATAAAATCCCTCTCGTATACATCATCTATTTTTTGAAGTAACTTGGCTGCCTCACAGATAAGATTATTAGTTTCGCTTTTTCGCACCTTTATTTAAACTTTTCCCTTCTATACTTGGGTCAATTTGCGTAATGATAGTTTTACAAATGCTCTGTAGAAGTGAATTACAGCAATCTAAGCTTACACCTGTATGTAAATCTTGGTGATAGTTTTCAATTGCGCTAATAAATTCGGCAAATGCACCATAGTATTGAAAGTCGGGGAATTCTTTGATATGTCTTTTCACTAACGCTTCTAAACTCTCCATAACACCTCATTACACAAACATTTTTTGTAGTAAACCTTTCTTGAATTGTTCGGTTTGGTCGATTTGGCGAGAGAGGGTTTCGATTTTGCGATCCATTGCTGTTAAAAAACCAGTAATTTTTTCTTGTTCTTTTTTGCAAGGGTAAAATAGTATGATTGCTGACAATGATTCTTGGTTGATATTTGTATTTGCGCTAGAGGTAGCCAAAGAAAGCAATTCTTTTCTAAATTCTAATGATGAAAAACAATATTTTTTATATAAATGACATAACTCTGAGGATTTCTCTCTAAATCTAATAATAAAACCGCTATAAACAGTATCCTCAAAGTCATCATTTACAAGACACGGCTGACCGACTCCCTCTCTTTTTACTGATGAGCGAACAAATAAAACATCTCCTTTTTTGATTTTGTATTGTTCTACTTGCTTTGAGCTTATCTGCACTCGTTCAAGAGGTATTTTTTTGATTTCGCTTTTCCCAAATATATCCATTAAGTTTACAAATTCCACTCCATCTCCAAATGATGATTTATCTGCGTTAAAACCATTTTTTGAATTCACCCAGTTCATCAAGTCTTTTTTCTTCCCAATCAGGAAACTCAGATCCGATCGCCCCCTTAAACCGAATCTCTAGAGAAAAGATTTTGTGCATTACGCCGCGTTTGTAGGTTTGTAAGAGTTCCTGTTTGCGGCGGAGTTGGGCTAGACGGCGATCGACAGCCCCCAAAAAACTAGCAATCTTTTCTTGTTCAGCGATCTTTGGAAGAGTAATTTCTAACCCAGCAAAATTCTGCTGTCCTAGTGTCTTATTTCTCCCTGCTCCCCCTGGAGATGCTAATTCAAGTAAGTATTTTCCACGTTCTCTTAAAAAGAAAAGTATTACAAATTTAAGACTAGCCCTATTTTGTTTAGGTAAAAACATCAAAAAACGATGAGAAGCAATAAACCCATTTTCATCACTACTTGTCAGAGCGACAGCTTGCTCCCAAGCAAAAACAATATTGACAACAAATGCGTTTGGATGAACCCAATAAACTCTTTTATTTCCTAATTCTCTGCCAGTTACAGCTTCTTTATGAAAGATCCCTTTTCCATGTGATCGTATTCCAATCTGTTTGTAGTTTGCCATGCAAAATCATATTCATCCGCGCCAGGTTGTAAGTCGTGCGGTTCATTTCTTGTCCGTAAAAATCCCCGACTGATTCCACCTCCCGCGCCACCCGCAGCAGCAAAGATCCCGAACCACAAGTTGGGTCATAAACCGACTTCAGCCGCTCCTTCCCCGTCGTCACAATCTTCGCCAATACCTTAGAAACCTGCTGCGGCGTGTAAAACTCCCCCGCCTTTTTCCCCGCACCACTGGCAAACTGCCCAATCAAATACTCATAGGCATCCCCCAGCACATCGCTCTCGGTGTCTCCCAACCGAAAATCAATCTTATCCAGATGCACTAAAATCTTGGCAATTAAAGCATTTTTCGCCTTCGGAGTCCGCCCCAACTTTGTCGAATTCAGATCCAGATCCTCAAACAAATGATCAAAATCTTCCTCACTTTCCTTGCCCATTGTGGAGCGTTCAATGTTGTTTAAAACATCCGTCAAATCCCCTAAAATAAAAATTGAACTCTTTTCTAACTCCTCATCACTAATCTCATCCTTATCCGCCTGATTGCCTAATGCCCGTTTAGCCAGAGAACTAAACAACTCAGATGGCTTCAAAAAATAACCCAACTCGGCAATAGATTCCTCTTTAATTGCCTCCAAATATTCTTGCCCCTCCTCTGAAGATTCATCAATCTCTAGAAAGTCAATGCCATCCTCCGCTAACACTCCATTGGCATAAATATACTGCCGCTCAGAGAGGTACTTATAAAAAATAAACCCTAAGCAATAATCCCGAAACTCATCAGCATTCATCTTGCCCCGAAGCGAGTCGGCAATATTCCAAAGCTGGGTTTCTAGCTTTTTCTTGTGTCCATTTTGTCCGTTCAGTCCGTTCGTCATTTATCTCTCGTACTGGGCGATCGCTAGCACCCCCAAGAAGCGCTGTCCAAGCAAGGTATAGAATAACACACAAACCGTTAGCACCTAATGATACTCCTCTGGCTCCCACCTTTCCTCTGACGGTTGACGAATCAACTCAGCGCTAAGCCATAGGCGGACGGGCGGCGTGCTCATCTCTACGAGGTAAATTCTACAAACCTGTTTACCAATGCCTGTGAGTAGTTTCAAACGATGGCTGCGATCACAGCAGCTTTGGCATTTCTAGGTGGCCCAGCAGGAATGCTAGAAGCCATTGCCGTACTAGGCGCACCCGATGGCAGAATGATTTATGGCGGCGAAATCGGCTGGATTCACTCTGAGGGCTTGAATCAGGCGCGATCGCAAATGAGAAGAGACTTGACGTAAAGTGGATAGGGTGGAAAGCAGACTGTAAATAAAAGTTAAGTTTTCAACCACTACCATCCTCTTATTAAGAGCTAAAGGCAATCTAGCAGAAACTTAAAGACTAAATCACTGAGAATTTACTAACTGTTGTCAATTCAGATTCATTGATGCTATGCTGCTTTACAGCAGCCCAAACTTTCAGAAATATAGCACTCGCTATTTTTCCCAAAGTAAGCACTGCTATATCAAACCAGCACTCATACATCTCTCTAAAATTCTGATAGTCGTCTTGTTTGGCAGGCGTTGAGAAAACAACGCCTCACAGCCAAGAATTGACTTTTCAATTAATACTAATGAAAAACCCAACACGGAGTTCCCCAGGAGCTCCTTTTTTTTGGTTCGTTTCCAGAGCAGAGCGAAGTGAGAGCTTGTCCCCCAACAAATCAGCAAAGAGGCTTTGACATGGCAAAAAAAGGATACAAGAGTCAGAGAAATCAGCCAGAAATATATGAAGAAGTCAAAAACCAGTTTCTCTTGGCTTAACCCCGACGGCTAAAGACATACTCCGCAGTTTGGCCACCGCTCAGGGAATATCTCAATCTGAATTTATTGAGCGCCTTATGAGAGAGATAAAGAGTGCTAATAGCAGAACTAATTGTTCTATTTTATCCTCAAGAATGCCAAGCCAAGTTAACTAATCTACCTGCATTTGTGCAGGATTAATTCAAATAATTCTGCACAACTAATTGCTAGAAT
>NZ_KB235907.1:25094-26127 GCF_000332155.1 Kamptonema formosum PCC 6407
TTTCCGTGAGATAAATCACCTCTCGCATTTCTTAATTCATTAATATGTTTCCTATCTGTGAGAGTTTACTAATAAAATCCCTCTCGTATACATCATCATTTTTTGAAGTAACTTGGCTGCCTCACAGATAAGATTATTAGTTTCGCTTTTCGCACCTTTATTAAACTTTCCCTTCTATACTTGGGTCAATTTGCGTAATGATAGTTTACAAATGCTCTGTAGAAGTGAATTACAGCAATCTAAGCTTACACCTGTATGTAAATCTTGGTGATAGTTTTCAATTGCGCTAATAAATTCGGCAAATGCACCATAGTATTGAAAGTCGGGGAATTCTTTGATATGTCTTTTCACTAACGCTTCTAAACTCTCCATAACACCTCATTACACAAACATTTTTTGTAGTAAACCTTTCTTGAATTGTTCGGTTTGGTCGATTTGGCGAGAGAGGGTTTCGATTTTGCGATCCATTGCTGTTAAAAAACCAGTAATTTTTTCTTGTTCTTTTTGCAAGGGTAAAATAGTATGATTGCTGACAATGATTCTTGGTTGATATTTGTATTTGCGCTAGAGGTAGCCAAAGAAAGCAATTCTTTTCTAAATTCTAATGATGAAAAACAATATTTTTTATATAAATGACATAACTCTGAGGATTTCTCTCTAAATCTAATAATAAAACCGCTATAAACAGTATCCTCAAAGTCATCATTTACAAGACACGGCTGACCGACTCCCTCTCTTTTTACTGATGAGCGAACAAATAAAACATCTCCTTTTTTGATTTTGTATTGTTCTACTTGCTTTGAGCTTATCTGCACTCGTTCAAGAGGTATTTTTTTGATTTCGCTTTTCCCAAATATATCCATTAAGTTTACAAATTCCACTCCATCTCCAAATGATGATTTATCTGCGTTAAAACCATTTTTGAATTCACCCAGTTCATCAAGTCTTTTTCTTCCCAATCAGGAAACTCAGATCCGATCGCCCCTTAAACCGAATCTCTAGAGAAAAGATTTTGTGCATTACGCCGCGTTTG
>NZ_KB235907.1:26227-27386 GCF_000332155.1 Kamptonema formosum PCC 6407
AAAGTCGGGGAATTCTTTGATATGTCTTTTCACTAACGCTTCTAAACTCTCCATAACACCTCATTACACAAACATTTTTGTAGTAAACCTTTCTTGAATTGTTCGGTTTGGTCGATTTGGCGAGAGAGGGTTTCGATTTTGCGATCCATTGCTGTTAAAAAACCAGTAATTTTTTCTTGTTCTTTTTTGCAAGGGTAAAATAGTATGATTGCTGACAATGATTCTTGGTTGATATTTGTATTTGCGCTAGAGGTAGCCAAAGAAAGCAATTCTTTTCTAAATTCTAATGATGAAAACAATATTTTTATATAAATGACATAACTCTGAGGATTTCTCTCTAAATCTAATAATAAAACCGCTATAAACAGTATCCTCAAAGTCATCATTTACAAGACACGGCTGACCGACTCCCTCTCTTTTTACTGATGAGCGAACAAATAAAACATCTCCTTTTTTGATTTTGTATTGTTCTACTTGCTTTGAGCTTATCTGCACTCGTTCAAGAGGTATTTTTTGATTTCGCTTTTCCCAAATATATCCATTAAGTTTACAAATTCCACTCCATCTCCAAATGATGATTTATCTGCGTTAAAACCATTTTTGAATTCACCCAGTTCATCAAGTCTTTTTCTTCCCAATCAGGAAACTCAGATCCGATCGCCCCCTTAAACCGAATCTCTAGAGAAAAGATTTTGTGCATTACGCCGCGTTTGTAGGTTTGTAAGAGTTCCTGTTTGCGGCGGAGTTGGGCTAGACGGCGATCGACAGCCCCCAAAAAACTAGCAATCTTTTCTTGTTCAGCGATCTTTGGAAGAGTAATTTCTAACCCAGCAAAATTCTGCTGTCCTAGTGTCTTATTTCTCCCTGCTCCCCCTGGAGATGCTAATTCAAGTAAGTATTTTCCACGTTCTCTTAAAAAGAAAGTATTACAAATTTAAGACTAGCCCTATTTTGTTAGGTAAAAACATCAAAAAACGATGAGAAGCAATAAACCCATTTTCATCACTACTTGTCAGAGCGACAGCTTGCTCCCAAGCAAAAACAATATTGACAACAAATGCGTTTGGATGAACCCAATAAACTCTTTTATTCCTAATTCTCTGCCAGTTACAGCTTCTTTATGAAAGATCCCTTTTCCATGTGATCGTATTCCAATCTG
>NZ_KB235907.1:27486-28602 GCF_000332155.1 Kamptonema formosum PCC 6407
GTAGTAAACCTTTCTTGAATTGTTCGGTTTGGTCGATTTGGCGAGAGAGGGTCTCGATTTTGCGATCCATTGCTGTTAAAAAACCAGTAATTTTTTCTTGTTCTTTTTTGCAAGGGTAAAATAGTATGATTGCTGACAATGATTCTTGGTTGATATTTGTATTTGCGCTAGAGGTAGCCAAAGAAAGCAATTCTTTTCTAAATTCTAATGATGAAAAACAATATTTTTTATATAAATGACATAACTCTGAGGATTTCTCTCTAAATCTAATAATAAAACCGCTATAAACAGTATCCTCAAAGTCATCATTTACAAGACACGGCTGACCGACTCCCTCTCTTTTTACTGATGAGCGAACAAATAAAACATCTCCTTTTTTGATTTTGTATTGTTCTACTTGCTTTGAGCTTATCTGCACTCGTTCAAGAGGTATTTTTTGATTTCGCTTTTCCCAAATATATCCATTAAGTTTACAAATTCCACTCCATCTCCAAATGATGATTTATCTGCGTTAAAACCATTTTTGAATTCACCCAGTTCATCAAGTCTTTTTTCTTCCCAATCAGGAAACTCAGATCCGATCGCCCCCTTAAACCGAATCTCTAGAGAAAAGATTTTGTGCATTACGCCGCGTTTGTAGGTTTGTAAGAGTTCCTGTTTGCGGCGGAGTTGGGCTAGACGGCGATCGACAGCCCCCAAAAACTAGCAATCTTTTCTTGTTCAGCGATCTTTGGAAGAGTAATTTCTAACCCAGCAAAATTCTGCTGTCCTAGTGTCTTATTTCTCCCTGCTCCCCCTGGAGATGCTAATTCAAGTAAGTATTTTCCACGTTCTCTTAAAAAGAAAAGTATTACAAATTTAAGACTAGCCCTATTTTGTTTAGGTAAAAACATCAAAAAAACGATGAGAAGCAATAAACCCATTTTCATCACTACTTGTCAGAGCGACAGCTTGCTCCCAAGCAAAAACAATATTGACAACAAATGCGTTTGGATGAACCCAATAAACTCTTTTATTCCTAATTCTCTGCCAGTTACAGCTTCTTTATGAAAGATCCCTTTTCCACGTGATCGTATTCCAATCTGTTTGTAGTTTGCCATGCAAAATCATATTCAT
>NZ_KB235907.1:28702-29160 GCF_000332155.1 Kamptonema formosum PCC 6407
AATGCCATCCTCCGCTAACACTCCATTGGCATAAATATACTGCCGCTCAGAGAGGTACTTATAAAAATAAACCCTAAGCAATAATCCCGAAACTCATCAGCATTCATCTTGCCCCGAAGCGAGTCGGCAATATTCCAAAGCTGGGTTCTAGCTTTTCTTGTGTCCATTTTGTCCGTTCAGTCCGTTCGTCATTTATCTCTCGTACTGGGCGATCGCTAGCACCCCCAAGAAGCGCTGTCCAAGCAAGGTATAGAATAACACACAAACCGTTAGCACCTAATGATACTCCTCTGGCTCCCACCTTTCCTCTGACGGTTGACGAATCAACTCAGCGCTAAGCCATAGGCGGACGGGCGGCGTGCTCATCTCTACGAGGTAAATTCTACAAACCTGTTTACCAATGCCTGTGAGTAGTTTCAAACGATGGCTGCGATCACAGCAGCTTTGGCATTTCTAGG
>NZ_KB235907.1:29260-29755 GCF_000332155.1 Kamptonema formosum PCC 6407
CACCACTGGCAAACTGCCCAATCAAATACTCATAGGCATCCCCCACGCACATCGCTCTCGGTGTCTCCCAACCGAAAATCAATCTTATCCAGATGCACTAAAATCTTGGCAATTAAAGCATTTTTCGCCTTCGGAGTCCGCCCCAACTTTGTCGAATTCAGATCCAGATCCTCAAACAAATGATCAAAATCTTCCTCACTTTCCTTGCCCATTGTGGAGCGTTCAATGTTGTTTAAAACATCCGTCAAATCCCCTAAAATAAAAATTGAACTCTTTTTCTAACTCCTCATCACTAATCTCATCCTTATCCGCCTGATTGCCTAATGCCCGTTTAGCCAGAGAACTAAACAACTCAGATGGCTTCAAAAAATAACCCAACTCGGCAATAGATTCCAGAGGGTTTCCCAGTGGAAGCAAAAGCGTTTAAACAATTGGCGAATTTAGCTCAAGTTAGCCATCCCAAAGGTGGTTGTGTTTGCTGCGCGATCGCGACTC
>NZ_KB235907.1:29855-31241 GCF_000332155.1 Kamptonema formosum PCC 6407
TCGCACCCAGCCGGAAATTTGGCAATTTTATCTTGTTTGAACTGCGGTTAAAATCTTCATTCCGATCGCTACAACTTAATATTTGCCTTTGGTATTCAATGCCTATGCTACAGGAGTTTCTGTGGAGTTACTCTACGATTGGATTAAACTGGCAGGCATCAGCCGAGGGCACAATAGCTATCCCAAAAAGCAAAAGGAGGAATGTTTATCTCTATATGTTAAAGGTGCTTCCTGTGGAGAAATCGAAGCTCTCACTGGAATTTCAAGGGCTACAGTTGGAGATTGGGTCAAACAGGCTAATTTAGGAAGAAAGCCGTGTAAAGGAGGGCGACCGCCTAAGTATTCGCCCGACGTAAAGCAGGCGTGTTTGGAATTGTTTGCTCAGGGTAAAAGTGTTTCACAAATTGAAGAAAACTAAACATTTCACCACTTACAATTCGTCGGTGGAGGCGAGAGGCTGAACGCTTGGCACAAAGCTCTCCAAACTGTCCTGTGCTTGACGGCGATGACAAAGACCTCTAAAGAGACCGGACTCTATCAAAATAACGTGAGCTGCACCCATACCGATTAGGGTGCGGCTGCGGACTTTGGCGTGGGTTTTTACCCATTTTATGGGTGGCGAGCTCCCGTCAACAATGCTGGATGTGGTGGGGTCAACTGTTTGGCAAGTGAAAAGCGCGGAGCGTTTTTGGTATGGGGGCGATCGCTGTGTTTCTAGCGATCGTTCTAATGTTGGTTATACTCTCGACTATAGTCCTACTACCGCGCGATCGCACACTACTTAAAACATAGAATCAAGCATTTCAGAATATCGCGCTAGTCACGCCCTCGGTTTTAAGTAACTTATGTATGTAACTATTGACAGCTACCTAGAGAGAAGCTCATGATAAGTTACCTAAAGTTATATGTAACTAGCGATGAGTAAATTGGCAAGGGTGAAATATGGGACGGCTCAACTCCCATCTGGCAAAAAGATAGAGGTGGGTTTTAGGCAGTGGTATGAATGGCTAGAGCATCCAGAGACTAAATCCTTCAGGGTTGATGATGGCGAGGGTTACACAGCCAGAAAAGAAACAGAAGGAGGCTACTGGTACGCCTACCGCAAAGTTGAGGGAAAGTTACATAAGCGTTACATAGGATTGTCTAAGGCTCTGACTTTGCGGCGACTGGCTGAAGTTGGGGCATTATTCGATATCCCTAGTCAACCTAAGTTACCTAAGCCTATGGGTAACTCAAAGGTCAGTGAAGACCTTCGACCCTGGCTCAATGAAAAGATTTGTTTTCAAGACAGTGCCATAAAATTCTCTCCTCCTCCACGAGAAAAAGATGAAGAGTTAGATTCCTCAAAAGACAAGAATGAAGCTGTCGCCAATACTGAGCCAATTG
>NZ_KB235907.1:31341-32020 GCF_000332155.1 Kamptonema formosum PCC 6407
AAACCAGCACTCATACATCTCTCTAAAATTCTGATAGTCGTCTTGTTTGGCAGGCGTTGAGGAAAACAACGCCTCACAGCCAAGAATTGACTTTTCAATTAATACTAATGAAAAAACCCAACACGGAGTTCCCCAGGAGCTCCTTTTTTTTTGGTTCGTTTCCAGAGCAGAGCGAAGTGAGAGCTTGTCCCCCAACAAATCAGCAAAGAGGCTTTGACATGGCAAAAAAAAGGATACAAGAGTCAGAGAAATCAGCCAGAAATATATGAAGAAGTCAAAAAAACCAGTTTCTCTTGGCTTAAACCCCGACGGCTAAAAGACATACTCCGCAGTTTGGCCACCGCTCAGGGAATATCTCAATCTGAATTTATTGAGCGCCTTATGAGAGAGATAAAGAGTGCTAATAGCAGAACTAATTGTTCTATTTATCCTCAAGAATGCCAAGCCAAGTTAACTAATCTACCTGCATTTGTGCAGGATTAATTCAAATAAATTCTGCACAACTAATTGCTAGAATAAGCTCAGAGTTTAGTGATTATTATGAAGCAAAAAGTTATTAGGATACGCGAGAGTATCAACCCGCGAACAAGCTGAGGACAGCCATGCTTTAGAGCAGCAAATGGATCGCTTAGTAAAAGCAGGGGTCGATCTGGTTTACCACGACGTTGAATCAGGAGCC
>NZ_KB235907.1:32120-32274 GCF_000332155.1 Kamptonema formosum PCC 6407
ACCTAAGAGCCGGTCTTCTGTGACACCTAAAGGAATTTGTACGAAGGGTGCGGGAATGATTTTGGTTGCTAATTCTTCTCCTTCCCTTGGTTGCTGACAGTGATTCTTGGTTGATATTTGTATTTGCGCTAGAGGTAGCCAAAGAAAGCAATTC
>NZ_KB235907.1:32374-49345 GCF_000332155.1 Kamptonema formosum PCC 6407
GTTAAACTGAAACTTCTGGATCAGGGAGAAGTGGATCTCAGCACCGCCTCTGGGGAACTCAGTGCTGACCTACAGGCTCTCTTTGCAGCCCACGAACGTCGCCAGCTTCGAGAGCGGATCAAGCGCGGTCATGAATACCGCCGAGTAAAAAAGTTGCTTGGACAAGAGCGCCTTGGGGATATTTCATTGAGGAGGATAAATATGTCTTAGATAAACGACCTGCGATCTGCCTGTTAGCAGAACGTCCTGAAAACTATTTAGAATTGTATCTTGAACCCAACTTTTCACCACAACTCCCTGGCATTAGTAAAGCTGAAATTGCCAGAGAAGCCATTGATTATTTGCTGAAAATTAGGAAACCGCGAAAGGTTCTAGCTTTCTTGTATGAAAAGTACGGGGTGGAACGCAAACGAGATACCAACTTGGTTTTGAGTCCAGAGTTACTTTTTTGGAGTGCAGCTCAAAACTTCGCTGATGATTGGTTAACCAATCCAATTTTGCGAGGTCATACGAGTTACTGCAAAACAAATATATCCAGCAAGGGATCTACCAAGAAAAAACCTGAAGAATGGCAATTACACCTTAATACCCATCCCACTGAGCGGTTAATTACTGATGAAGAATTTGTCGAACTTCAAACCCTCCAACAATTCAATGCCAAGAAAGTAGCAACTTCCGGTAAGACTTGTTACTTAACCGGATTAGTTATTTGCGCTCGCTGCGGCTATAAATGCGTGTTAAAGCGCAGCGCTCAATATCAATATTACGGGTGCAGGCAATCGGGAACTGGTTGCCAAAACCGCTCTTGCATTCGCCTTGAAAAAATTGATCAAGCCATTATTAGTCAATTATTTCTCAAAGCCACGTCCTTGGAATCGGCACAGGAGGAACAGGAAGTTTCTTTCCAATGCCCTCCAGAAGTAATCAAGTTAAAACAGCAACTAGAAGGGTGGATGAACTGCTTAAAATTGCGCCGTCTGATTTACTTCAGCAAGCCAGAACTAAATTCCTCAAGCAAATTGAAGAAAAAAGCGCCCCCGAAGGAGTAGAAAGTTTTGTGATGGCTACGGCACAGGAAATTATCTCTCATCCTCAAGCAAAAAAGCTTACCTTCTGGTACACCTTAACTCAAGATGAGCGCGACATCCTTTATGAAAAGCTGATCGAGAGAGTCAAGGTAGATGAAGGCAAAGTGATTTCAGTGGAACTGAAAATTTAGAGCGTCAAGGAATATTCTTAGGAGAAAGTATGAATTTTCTCAATCAACCCTCAAAACTTTTCAAGAAGCCGTAGACCGATTCCTGAGCGCTGAAGCAGAAGTTCTTAAAACTTGGCAAGGTTATTGTCATTGTCCAGATCCAGGGCTCCAGGTTAAGTGCCAAAAATGTCCATACTTTATAGAACTGGTGTTAGAAATTCAAAAAAAGCTTCAGCCTGAGCCTGAGAAAGTTTTTCCGAGAATACTGCCGCTGGAACTGGAACAACCTTATTCAGAAGAGTTGCTACAGCAATGTTTAGAACTATATGGTCAGAAATACTCTTTCGCACAAATTCAGCGCCTTACTGGAATTACTAACCGCGAAGTCTTGAGAGATTGGCTAAATAGCAACGGTTTGCTACAAGAAGTCAAGTGACTATTCTCAAGCGGAAAGGCAGCCCTATTTAGCGCTTTACAAAGAAGGTTTGACTCCAAAACAAATCGAGGATGCTACAGGAGTTTCTGTGGAGTTACTCTACGATTGGATTAAACTGGCAGGCATCAGCCGAGGGCACAATAGCTATCCCAAAAAGCAAAAGGAGGAATGTTTATCTCTATATGTTAAAGGTGCTTCCTGTGGAGAAATCGAAGCTCTCACTGGAATTTCAAGGGCTACAGTTGGAGATTGGGTCAAACAGGCTAATTTAGGAAGAAAGCCGTGTAAAGGAGGGCGACCGCCTAAGTATTCGCCCGACGTAAAGCAGGCGTGTTTGGAATTGTTTGCTCAGGGTAAAAGTGTTTCACAAATTGAAGAAAAACTAAACATTTCACCACTTACAATTCGTCGGTGGAGGCGAGAGGCTGAACGCTTGGCACAAAGCTCTCCAAACTGTCCTGTGCTTGACGGCGATGACAAAGACCTCTAAAGAGACCGGACTCTATCAAAATAACGTGAGCTGCACCCATACCGATTAGGGTGCGGCTGCGGACTTTGGCGTGGGTTTTTACCCATTTTATAGGTGGCGAGCTCCCGTCAACAATGCTGGATGTGGTGGGGTCAACTGTTTGGCAAGTGAAAAGCGCGGAGCGTTTTTGGTATGGGGGCGATCGCTGTGTTTCTAGCGATCGTTCTAATGTTGGTTATACTCTCGACTATAGTCCTACTACCGCGCGATCGCACACTACTTAAAACATAGAATCAAGCATTTCAGAAATATCGCGCTAGTCACGCCCTCGGTTTAAGTAACTTATGTATGTAACTATTGACAGCTACCTAGAGAGAAGCTCATGATAAGTTACCTAAAGTTATATGTAACTAGCGATGAGTAAATTGGCAAGGGTGAAATATGGGACGGCTCAACTCCCATCTGGCAAAAAGATAGAGGTGGGTTTTAGGCAGTGGTATGAATGGCTAGAGCATCCAGAGACTAAATCCTTCAGGGTTGATGATGGCGAGGGTTACACAGCCAGAAAAGAAACAGAAGGAGGCTACTGGTACGCCTACCGCAAAGTTGAGGGAAAGTTACATAAGCGTTACATAGGATTGTCTAAGGCTCTGACTTTGCGGCGACTGGCTGAAGTTGGGGCATTATTCGATATCCCTAGTCAACCTAAGTTACCTAAGCCTATGGGTAACTCAAAGGTCAGTGAAGAGTTACATAATGAACTAGGTAACTTACAAACAGTTAACTAGGGTTACAGAAGGAAATTACCCAACTAAAAGCAGAACTAGCAGAGGCGCGATCGCAACTTCCCTCCCAGACCGCGCAAGATTCCACATTTTGGGACTTTCCAGACGCGGCGGACTTGCTCAACCAGCTCAAGGCTAAGCGTAAAAAATCAAAAACTGATTTACAAGATGTGGAAGCAATCTTAGAACTGTTGCCAGAGATGCCACAACAATCACAGCCACAGCTACCCGATTTGTATGCAGCGAGGGATAAGCTTTTTGAGATGCCATCCTTGGGCGGCTGGAAGTTTGAGAAAGGTGAGAAGCGCGATCGCTTCTATGCTTTTGCCTCTGCTCTGATTGAAGAGGCCTCAAAACTTGACCAAAATTACACCATAATCCAGCGCTTACAATCTGACCTCAAGCAAGCAACCGAACGGTGCGACGGATACGGCAACCAGTTGAGAGAAAAGACAGAAACCATTCGCAAGCTTACGGCAAAGCTAGGGCAACGTCCGTTTTAGGTATTGAGCCGATATCTGTGTAAAAAGTGCAATATAAACTACCATTACCAACTTTCTTGCTTTGGCTGCTGTTGTATGCGATCGCTAACTCCAACTTCCAACAGTTCTCATTTCAGTCTTGACAAAAACCATAAAAACCATAAATTGGTCATTTTACCCCCCTATAACGTCTATTTGACATGGCTTGCTATGCGACTACCACACTAACTACGAGGATTTAGGAGGTGTCGGAGTACAAAAAAGCAATTAAAAGTCAGCGAAAGTTAATTTAACTTAATTAAAATTTGTGAAAATTGGAGGATAATTTAGGATTTTTGAGGGACAAGTAGGAGATATTAGGAAATAAGAGGGAATAAGAGGAAATAGAAGGGTTAAAATATAAAGCTTTTTGTGGCTTCCACTAACTATCGGGGTGCGTTCCTTCTCACAAAAAGTTGCACCCCTGTGTGGAAGATGCAACTTAGGCTTATTGCTGGTAGGTATTACCTCTTAGAACCTGACCTTTGTCGCAGTCGTAACATCAGCGGGGTTAGTACCCGAATCAGCGAGGCAACAGAGCAGATGAAGATAGCGAACGATCGCTCTGCATGAACATTCTGGCAGCCCGAAAAAATTACTCTTCCAGTTCGCTTTTTTTGTACAAAAGTGCGGTAGCACTGCCTTCAATAAAACCAAACAAACTGAACTGCAACTCTTCCTAGAAAACGGCTATCGCCTTTGTTCCGATACATTAATATGAAATAGCTGAATGGCTATCACAAAGCGGCAATTAAAAAAGCAGCCTTAACAGCTTTTCAATTAGTTCGGCTTGCTCAAGTGTGAAAGTACAGCTTGCTATAAATGACACGAGTTACAGCTTGTATCTGCCAGGGTAAAAGGTAACTTTCCTTGCATCTTTTTCAACATTATGGGATATTGAATTGAAAAAACTAATTCAAATAGAAACTTATGGCAACTGAGCAAGAGCTTCAATCTCTTTTTAATGCCTTGGATCGCGATCAAGATGGCAAAGTATCGAGTAATGAGCTTTTTTTAAGTCCTGGGTTAAATGCAGTCATTTTAGCAGAAACAGGTACTAGCCCTGCGGAACTGCTAGCGACGTCTCGAGATGAAGAGGGTAATATTACCTTTGAAGCCTTGAAACAAGCTGTTAAGAAAGCAGGGAATTTAGAATAAGCGCGATCGCCCAGCCAGCAGCGATTGAAATAAAATCATTTATCCAAGTGGATGAGTGTCTTCCCCTGGTAATAGTTGCAGTAGTTATAGGGCAAAAAGCGATCGCTGACTACCAAGGATAAGAACTTGCTTCTTATCCTTTCGTCTGGCAGGGATTTAAGCCCCAGTTGACATTAGAGTTGTTATGTAGTGTTCATGATTTTTAGATTTCCTGATGTAGATAATGAAATGCCTGTCGCACTCTTACCCCCTGAGCCACTGTCACAACCCTACCCTAGTCAAGAAGTACCCGGATAGGCGGATGACTGCGAGAAAAACGCGATGCACGGCGATGAAAAATTCATGCTCGGCAACGGGGATGAGTATCTGGGGTTTTTGAGCGTTCTGGAGCAAAAGCGGTTAAGTTTTCCAGTGAACAACCTCAAAGGGCGCGTCAGATTCACTGAGGAATAGCAGACCTTGGGAAGCTTCTTTGAGTTGGGCGGCGATAGGGTCAGTCATGATTTCAGCGTTTATCTAACTTTTTTAGCTTAATCCCTTTGCCTGCAAGTGATACCTGAAGCTGGCGGAACCAACCATTACCAGGTAAGGATTATAGCCGTTTACATTTATCAGACCACGCCCTTGATCTAGCTTTACCTCAACCCTCGCCATCTCCCAAAGTCACTTGTCTAACTGACCACTATTAAATTACTACTAATAACCAAAAACTACAGGTTTTAAACAACTCTCTTGTAGACGCATACATAAAGTGGTAACTACTCACCCCCGTCTTAAGGTAGTCAGGAAATACTGAAATCAATAGAGTTCAGTTATTCCACAAAGAAAAATGAAACTTACAGGCGCTACCAATAATACCTTCTCTTCGGTTGTTAATTCTGTTAAATCCATTGCTACTAAACTACCACTTAAAGTTGTTGTCGCTTCAGCTTTATTAATCGGCTTTACTGGAAGTATGGCGATGGATTCCTTCGTACTTACTGCACCAAGTTATGCAAAAACTGTGGAACCCGTGAAGGCTCAGAGCGCAGTTAGATTTAAGGATGCTAACTTTGAAGCTAGGCTTAGACAGCAGATAGGGATTCCCAATAGCACGCCACTAACGTTAAATGTTCTGCAAGGGGTAAAATTTTAAAATTTTGGTCACTCAAAAAAAGTAATTTCATTAGAGGGAATTCAAGCACTTCGTAATCTGACTTCTCTGGACTTGCGTGACAACCAAATCAGTGATTTGAAACCATTAGCGGCGTTGACTAATCTTACTAGGCTGAACTTGGATAGCAACAAAATCAGTGATTTGAAACCACTGGCGGGTTTGACTAATCTTACTAGGCTGGACTTGTATGACAACAAAATTAGCGATGTCAAACCACTGGCGGGGTTGACTAAATTAACTTGGCTGTTATTGAATGAAAACGAAATCAGTGATGTTCAACCACTAAGAGGTTTGATTAATTTGAATTTTCTGGGCTTGCGTGCCAACAAAATCAGTGATGTCAAACCACTGGCGGGTTTGACTAAATTAACTTGGATGGAGTTGAGTGGCAATCCAATTAATAACTGTCAATCATTACCGGGACTTAAACAAAAAGTCAGTCAGGATTATGATATAATCCATTGTAGATAAAGCTTTCACGTCGAGAAACAGGTGATGAAGGAAACCGCTCCCATAGCCATACCCCATGCTTCGATAAATGGTGTTGTCGTTTCGACGATATTTTTACAACCAAGTAAACGTACCCTGAAAAATTCGACCCGGCTCTGTTTCAGTATTCATGGTGAAGATGAATAAAAATTGTAATAATGAATAGCAAAAAACCAACTAGAACGCGCCTTAGTCGGTTTTTTGCCCTGGCAAAACTATTTTATAATAGCATAATCAAAGCCTCCCCGCAACCAATTGAGTCATTTCATTCTTAGTGATAATCCCGTCTTTATTTCTGTCAAATCCATTGTTTTGTTTATACTCAATACTGCCAATACGGAATAGCACATAACTGTCGGGCTTACCTACCGCCGCAGGCCACAAAACAGAAGCATAGAAATCGCCAATCGTGTTAAGCCTGCCTTTGTACGGCATCAAGTATTTTCTGACATAATCTAACTGCTGAACCTCACCCATAACCTGTAAAGCAGATGTGCTAGTACCTAAATTACGCGCCGTTGACGGCATAAATTGAATCAACCCTGTAGCGCCTGAAAAACGATTGACTTCCGAGGCTTTTAATCCACTTTCAAACTGCATGATTGCCATTAGATAGTTAGGGTTAGCGCCTAGTTCATTGGCAATGCTGACTACTTTTTGTAGAAACTCAGGGGATTTTTTGCTTGACCATTTAGGCTCTAGTTTGCCAGAGTTTGCGATCGCACTAATCGGATTTTGCCCATTAGCAACAGCCTCAAAAGCAGTGGTAGCAGCTTCTCTGACAGGTGAGGGGGCAAAACTTAACCCCAGAATAAAAGCACCGCCACAGAGTATTAAACTCAGCGGCGCATTATTGCTATCGGGTTCTGTATTTGCCCAGTCTAAAATCTTACCCATAATCAATAACTCACAAACTTAAGAGGGTCTAACGGGTTCCCATCTTTTCTGATTTCAAAATGCAAGTGCGGGCCCGTGCTGTAGCCCCCGGTGTTGCCAGAAAGTGCGATCGCATCCCCTTGTTTTACCCGTTGCCCAACTGTTACCAATGCTTTTGAATTGTGGCAGTAGCGAGTATCCCAACCGCCGCCATGATTGAGTTGAATCTTGATACCACATTCACCCGTCCAACCCGCCACCATCACCACACCATCAGCGGGTGCAAGTACGGGTGAGCCTATCGGTACAGCAATGTCAACACCAGCGTGTAACCGCCAAAACTTATGCACCGGGTGAAACCTCATTCCCATCTTTGAACTAATAGGAGCGAGTGCAGTTGGGCGGGTAAATAACCCTTGAAAGTTAGGAGAAGGTAAGCCAAGTTGTTGATTAACAATAGAAGAGTTTAATGCAGCGCTTTGAGATGTATTGCTTTGAGTTGAATTTGGGGCTTGTTGCTGTACAGTTGCCACACCTAACGCCACAATCCCCAACACAATCAGCATAAATTCTAAAGCCAAATCAACAGCATTTAACCCAGCCTGGTCAGCTCTATTTGCAATCGCACGGGCTAAAACTTCTTCGCTAAGATAACCTTGTTCGTAATCAGCGACCAGGCGCTCTATTGTCTGGCTGTTTGGATTGCTGCTGTTGCTGCTGTTGCTTTCCATTAGAACCGCCTAATTTGAAGTTGTACTCACCGCTAAAAAAGGGTGTTTGAACATTCCCACCAACTCCTACCAAGGGACTTAAGGAATTGCTAGGTATAGGGCCTTGAGTTGCACTAGGGGATGGGTTTGATGTTGGTAACTGTCTCCCCCTCCCTTGCTGTAAATCCTTCTTAATTTGCGTCTCTATGGTTTTGACAATTGGGTTCTGTTGGAAATTGGGAAACTTTAAACTCAACATATAAAGCCATCCAAAATTAACAGCAGCACACCACAAACCATAGAGCGCTAGTACCGTTACGATTGGGCTAGTAAAGCGCTCCATGTTGTTTACCTGCCACTGGGAATAAATTGGTTTTGCCGACGAGACTTATCGAGATTGTTAAGAAATGAGCGGCCGCTGTCTAGTCCCGCGCTGCCAGCACTTTGAAAAATTTGACCAACTGTGACATCCCAAGTGGCTACGAGTGCTAAGAAAACTAATAAAACAAACAGACAATCCTTAAGCTTCATTGTTCAATTCCTCCAGCTTTTGCGTTAGTTAAAATCTGTTCCCAAGTGGGTTTCAAATATTGCGTGTAACGGGCATCAGAGTTAAGCGTTTGAATGCCCAGTTTTGCAGCCAATGGTTTGAGCGGTGAGCCGATTTCACCCTTCACATAGAGCGTGGCTTGTTCGTTTGCCCACTGTTCAACCTCAGTAGTCCAAGCACCCCGCCACCAATCGGCAAGCGGGTCGCGATGACTGAGTTTGACGTTCTTTAAGTGAGACAAATCTGGGATAACAACTACTTCGGGGCTTGATTCTCCTAGTTGAGCAATTGCTACTCTATGACCTGCTTTTTGTAATGCTTTAACCTGTTCTTCAATCTCATCAGCATTAGCAGGGTTGAGGTATTTAAGCTCAGAACGTAAGAGCTTGTCTTTAACAGTTAGTAAACTGCTGAATTGATTAGAAGTTGCCAGACTAACTCCGGCATCACCAACAGCAAAGGAATGCCCCGTTAAAATCAGTTTGCTCTGATAACCAAGCCCCTGCTTAGCCAAAGCCCTAAGCTGTTTCATGGGTTCGGATTTTTGTCCGCCGAAGTCTTCAGCAATGCTGTCTAATTCGTCGAT
Source organism: Kamptonema formosum PCC 6407 (assembly GCF_000332155.1). Taxonomy (GTDB): domain Bacteria; phylum Cyanobacteriota; class Cyanobacteriia; order Cyanobacteriales; family Microcoleaceae; genus Kamptonema; species Kamptonema formosum. The sequence continues at coordinate 41,309 of NZ_KB235907.1, forward strand.
AATTAACAGCCTCGGCGAGAAATTAGGGGAGGCTTTACCCGCTCGTTTTGCCGCAATTGCTCTTTCCCTTCTGTTAGCTAATTCCTTGTATTCGTGGTCAATAATCGCGGCTATTTGGTCGAGTTCAGTGTAGATGTAAGCCGGGTCAAGCTTGCACCAATCCTTATCTCGCTTGCCGTAGTTGATATCGCCAATCGCGATTGTGGTATTAGGATTGACGCTTAAGTAATGAATTAAAGCCGCTTCTGCGAGTGTGGTTTTACCGCTTTCAGTTTCTCCCGCAATGCGGTTGTGCCCTCTTAGCCAGCGCTCAAACCAAGAAGTATCAGCCGATGTCTGCTGTATCCAAGTTTTAATTTGAATTGGCGCGGCGTTAACTGCCAACTGAATCACCCGCTGCTGTTGTTCCTGTGTCGGTTTTAGTTCCTCAAAAGCTTCATTTAACCAGTCCCACGTAGCAGCGCTACCCAGTTTTGTCAGTTGCATTAAATCACCACCCAGCGAGCAAAACTGACTCGCACCTACTCCACAACCAACTAACAAAGTACCGATAGCAGCTTCATAAAACCTATAGGGTTTAGGAGCAATTACTTGGCAACGTTGAGCGCCACAAATAGAGGCTGAATCATCGTTAATTTGATACTGTTGGCGACCGAAGATAGCATCACCAATCAACACTCCACCACCAATCAGAAGAGAAGCGCTAAGTCCTGCTATTGCTTGCCTTTGATTAATGGGAATTGGTGAGGGATTTGTCATAGTTGGTTTTCACCTCCTGATTGTATTTGTCAGCGTTCTTTTGACCCTCTGCAATAGCTCTCATCTGCTCTAATGCTTGAGTATCGCCAGCAATCGCCAACTCAGTAAATTGCAGGTATTGGGAAAGGGAAACGGCAAGGTTAGGATTGGGTAAAACTTGTAACTGATTCCCTTTGCCTGACTCAATTAGTAGGTCGTGAATTACTAGCAAAGCATTTACTTCTGTTAACCAAACTTGCCAGTTTTTGATGCCTTTATATGTGGTGAAATCACCCAAGTTAGCAGCGCGATTCTTGAACTGTTCTGCTTTCTCTTTTGCTTTTAGCAACCACCATCTATCAGGGGGCGTGTAGTGAGGGGCTTTGTTGGCTTCTCGCATCTGAGTTAAGAGCAAATTTACCATCGAATAATCCAGGTTTTCACGGGCAATGGTGATGCTTTGCTTAGCCGTTCCCTTGCTCTGTTCTATGCCTTTAATCAGGGCATCTAAATCAATTCCATCTCCCTCAGTTGCCCCTGTCTTAGCGTTCGCTTCGACTGTTTGTGATTCCTCCCCCTGGGGCTGATTTTCTGCTGTAGTCTGAGATTGTGGAGGCAGTGGGTCTGATGCTGGACTAATACTCATTTTGGCTACCAGCAAAGCGCCTAATATTGGCAACAATGCCAGCATTAATAGCCCCGTTTTGTTCTTAGTTTTGCTCCTTTTAGTTATCGGTAAAATTGGCGTTTTGTCTGCATTCTCTTCCCCTAGTTCTGTTGCCTCAACAACTGGCTGCTGAGTCAAAGGGGGCGGCTGTGAGGGGTGGTAGTAGGCATCGTACATGGTGGTTAGATGGTTGGTTATGGTTTGATTATCATTTGGCGGATTTGTTGAGAATAGTTAAGTACAGTAAGGGTTTAAGCCTTGGTTTGAAAGGGGCGTGATGGTTTAAGGTTGACCGTTTTTCGGGCTTTCGTGGTTCTGAACAGCAATCAGCAGGTCTAGGTTGTGTTGCCAGTCTTCACTGCCGTAGGGTAGTTGCCTTATCTGCTGTTTAAGCAATTGCTCTATTTGTTTTTTGGGTTTTTTTCTAGTGCTTAATTCTGCTGTCAGCGTTCCCGTTGCTGCGATAGCTGCTGCTGTTAAAAGCCAGCGCTCATTATGCAGTGGATTAAAGTCGTAATAAAGCAGAACTGCACTGATTAGCGCCGCTCCTGTGGCGGCTGATGTGAGGAGTTTTCGTATCATTCTATTTTCCTCAAGTATTCAGGCAATATTGCTAACATTAATCCGAGGTTAGCCCCACAGAGTAAACTAGGAAAGTCTCTGTCAATCTTTACTTCGCCAATGATTAGGATTAAGACAATCACAATAGCAGCCGGATAGCCAATCATTTTGGCAATCCATATCCTAAACTCATTCTTAGTCATCACATTCTCCCTCAGTTTCTGGGAAAAATCTATCTCTAAATCTGCACCAAATCAATTCAATTCCCTCAACCCTCCGAAGGTGCATTACTGGGCGATTAGGATCGTAGTTGTAAAGCAATTGCATTGCATAAACTCTGTCATTATCATGCAGTTGGCTAGATGTCATCAAGTCTGAGATAAACTGAGCTAATCTTTTGAACATTTCCTTGTCCTGCTTTGTGGGTAGTTGCGCTGCTAACAATTGAATTAACAGCGCTTCTATTTGGGTTAATTGGCTGCTAAGTTGGTCAAGATTTGATTGATGTCCTGACTGGTAGAGGCTCCTACTTGTGATGATTTGTAGTAGCTCTCTGCTGCTGATTGGGAGTTTCCGAAAAAATCCTCACCTTCCAGCTTTTCAGCTAAAGTAGCTAAGGCTTGTTCGCGTCGCTGCATATCGGCATTAAAGGTGACTTGCGACACGGCTAAATAACCATTAACTCGCCCTTGACCTTCGGCTAAAGCCTCCAGAACTCCAAGGTATTGACCATCAGCAAAACGCTGTTGTAATCGTGTTTCTGTTTGATGTTGACTGAGTTCGGATTCAGCCTGAATTGAAGAACTCAATTGCTGCTGTTTAACTGAGGCAATTGATTGATTTTGAGGGGGCGCTGCGGGTACTGAGTCCTCTCTGATTTCCATCTCCCCTGTTGGTGATTGAGGTTGTGCAGGCTTGAGCTGTGGGGTGTTGTCAGTAGATTTTAGGAGTTCGATTTGAGCTTGAGTAAGAGATGCGTTGGAGCCAATTTTTAAGCCGTTTTGATTGGCTTTTTTGATGAGGTTTCCAACCGGGGTATTAAGGCTTTTTGCTAGTTCCTTGAGGGTCATATTTGAAGGTTTCCTTAAAGAATTGGGCGTGTGAGTAAAGCTGTTGATTGCTGGAGAGATGCGATCGCAAATCATCCAAAGTCGGTTTGGGTACGGCGGCCATCCACCGCTTGACCTTGAGCAAGCACCACATTTGATGCGGGTTCCAAGGTGCTCCAGCTTCCCAGAGGGATTGTCCGGTGTTGGGGTCTGTCGAGTAATCCGCCACGCATTCCAGCAGAATTAAGTCCCAACCGTAGGCAGTTTGACGGGCAACCTTGAGCCGACAACTGATAAATTCAGAGCGCCGCCATCCCTGCTCTATACGCGATTGCTTCGCCTTAAACTGCCTCGCTGTATAGGGTTCGGCGGTTGCGCTAAACATAGAGGCGCTGTGCATGGTTTTTGTCTAGTGATGTCTGTCTAGTGGCTCTGACTTAAAAAAAGCCACCGGACTATTGATTTGCAAAGGTTCTGAAAGCTTACGGTATGGACGCTTCGAGCTTTGGGCAACCGCTTGGGATATCGCTGAGTGCGTTTTATGCTTTTGGCTTTTGGTGTCCATAGTGATACTATAGCACAATAGCACAAAATTACAATAGCACTGTGGCACTGTAGCAAGAAAGGTACTATAGCAATGCGACAATATAAAGGAATGTCCATGAGAGTTCCCCTGTGTCTGAAACCCCTGAAAAGCCTGTATTTATTCGGGGTCGCGTTCCTGAGTCCGTGCGTGCTCGTTTCAAAGCGAGTTGTGCCTTGGAAGGTCGCGACATGAGCGAAGTATTGGAGGAATTAATCACTAATTGGCTAAGGGAGCATGAGCCTCGCCAAGGCACAAAAAAAACGCCTGGTACAAAAGCCAAGCGGAATTCTAATGAGGAGTAAATTTTTGTGACGGAAGAATCAGTTAGAGCCGTCCGAGCCACAGTGCAAATAGGCTCCCTAACCGTCGATGGGTTTATGTTGCCTGACGGCGGTTATCGGATGAGTCAAACTCAGGCGGCTGAATGCGTTGATTTATCCGAAAGAAACGCCCGCGAATTTTTGCAGTCAAAAGCACTAAAAAGCTTACTGGGAGAGGGCTATACGCCCGCGACTTCTGAAATAGAGCCTGATGCGGGGCAACTACGCGGAGGTAGTCGCATCAGGGCATGGTCGTTGGAAGTTGCCAGCGCTTACTGGCTATGGCAAGCAGCGCGGGGGAACAAAAAAGCGTTAAGTCTTGTTATGGCTCTGTTGACTGAAACCTTGGAGCGGCGTTTTGATAGTGCTTTTGGCATTACCCGCACTGAGGAAGAACGCAACGAACTACTGAGCCAGCGCGTTCAACAACTCCAGCGCGACCTTGAAATCTTAGGCAACGCTTACGCTGCCGAAGACGAAATTCGATCGGAGCGCGATTACTACGAGCGCCTGCTCAGAGAAAACGGAATCGACCCCTGGCGGGTTCCGGGAGGGGGTGATGAGTCGGGTTAACAGTCAGAATTTAATTTCTTGCCTCAGCTTGTTGCCAATGCCGAGAGGGTTCTGCCGTGCTAAACACGATTTTTGCCGTACAAAATCGTATTTAAACACGGTAAAGAATACTTGCAAAAATGTTTTTATTTTTCGTTGTTGCTTGGCTACGCAAAAACTGGTTTAACAGGTTGCGTTCAGAGGCTCCAAATAAACTACAAGCTTTACAGGCAGAGGGTTTAACAGGTTGCGTTCAGCCTCGCTGAGTTGTTCGCAGAGGGTCGGGCGTATAACCTTTACCCAGCAAGGCTTTTATCACTCTTGAATCCCTCAAGCGTCGGACGTAGATTTCTAGCAAGGTAAACACCATGACTCAAGCCCACACAAAAGCCAAAACAGTCACGTTTGATGAGTTCGTTGCTTGGTATCCAGAGAACTCTGTCCACAAGTACGAACTACACAACGGAGTAATTGTTGAAATGCCTTTAGGGACTGGCGACCATTCGGCTGTAGCTGGGTTTATTGCTGGCGTTGTGTTTTTAGAGATTCGGCAGCAACAATTGCCCTACCTCGTGCCGAAAGAGTACATAGTTAAGTCTGCCGCTGACAAATCAGGCTACACGCCAGATGTAATAGTTTTAGATCAAACCGCGATCGCAAACGAACCTCGCTGGAAGAAAGAATCCATCATCACGATTGGGGGCTTCGGTGCGACTGGCTGTAGAGGTCGTTAGCACCAATTGGCGTGATGACTATTTCACAAAAGCTAGGGATTATGAAGAAATGGGGATTCCTGAATACTGGATTGTGGACTACCTCGGTTTGGGGGGCAGGCAGTTTATCGGCAATCCCAAACAACCCACGTTCAGCGTTTATGAATTGGTTGATGGGGAGTATCAGGTCAAACAGTTTAGGGGAAACTCGCGCATTGAGTCGGCTGCATTTCCTGAATTGCAACTGACGGCAGAGCAGATTTTTCGCGCTGGCTTGCCCCCAAACGAATTGACCTAGAAGAGCATCACGCTATTACAACTTGAGGGCGATCGCTCATTCATATAGTCCTAATACTAATTAATTCGTGATTTTGCCATTGTTTTTGCCAAATATTTGGAAAAGATCAGGCAAAAACTTCTTTAAAACTTAGCTTGATTCTTTTGGGCGATCGCTCAAAACGCTGATTGTTGTAGTCAAAATGCTACCCACATCGTCAGGGTAAATACTTCTCGTGCGAGACATCAGACTTATTACCGAGGGCTGGCAACGCAAAAATTATGCTTTATGGCGATCGCCGTCAACTTTAGATGTATGAGTGCTGGTTTGATATAGCAGTGAGGGGTATAGCCGAGATACTCTACCCCCTAACGGCATCAAAGGTTTATGAAACCAGTATTCAGTATCGGGTTTATTCTCGTGCTATGCGCTCAACCCATTAAGAGCATCAAAGGTTTATGAAACCAGTATTCAGTATCGGGTTTATTCTCGTGCTATGCGCTCAACCCATTAAGAGCATCAAAGGTTTATGAAACCAGTATTCAGTATCGGGTTCTCGTTCTATGCGCTCAACCCCTTAAGAGCATCAAAGGTTTATGAAACCAGTATTCAGTATCGGGTTTATTCTCGTGCTATGCGCTCGTGAGGCAAGCCTTAAAGGTTTATGATTGTGACTTGACCAACTCAAACTTAATCCCAAAAAAAGATCGCTAGTGGCGATCGCAAAACGGAAAAATAGATTACTATTAAAACAATACTTCGGACACTTTTTAATATGCAAAGTATCAGTTTTTGGATCGGAAAGCAATTAAGTGAGGCGATTGATAAAAAACCGACCTCACCAATAAACACTCACCAAAGGATAAATAATCGCTACTAAGCGAGCGCTTTTTGTGAGAGAATACTCGAAAAATATTTAATTGAGGGAAAATCTATGAAAACGAAGCGACAATCGAGAAAACTACCCAGAAATTAAATTTGCCGAATTGAGTGCATCAATTCAGCAATTACACCCGGTTTTGCAGAACGGGTCAAAAAGAAAATATTTGTTATGTAAATGTAACAAAAACGGTGTCAATAGTCAACTCAATCAGACTTTTTGTGATTGCAGTCCCTATTTTGACAACTTTAAACAACAGACCCCTGCAAAAGCGGTGTTAACCCTTACAAAGGAACACCGATGGAATTTTCAAAAATGAGTTAGGTAGTATATGTGGTAAGGCACAACCTATTGTGTCATCACCACACTATCCTCACACCGACTCAAGTAATTGCAATCTAAAAAACGAAAACAGATTTGCAGAACCTACTGAGCAAATCTTTGAAGTAGCACCGCATCAATTGTTTGATTTCCTTCAAAAATATGGCGATGGCGGTACACTCCGATTGAAATTTGGGGGGGCAAAATAAATGCACCCCACTCTGACACTCCCCAACTCGCCCGTCTATCAGAGCAGCGATCGCACTGACTACCGCCAAGATTGGTTAGACTCTGGCGTTGACGATGCAATCATTAACCTCAACGTACAGGAGATCGCTGGCGCAGACTTATTGAATTTCTCTATCCCCACCCGCAGCGCCTCAACGCGGGCCGCCTCAACGCCAAGTACCTGAGACTTTGGGAACGCTGCGTAGACTTTGACAACACTCCACTGTCACACGGCTGGATCTGCAACGGTCGCGTCAAGATTTTACAAGGGCCCTTACTCAAACCTGAGAATGGCAAAAACGGAAAATGGAAAGTCGTAAAGTACCGCAACCCTGAAGGGGGTAAAGCCCCGATCGCATTCCTCAAAGTACCGCTTCACATCTGGGAGAAAGTTGCGGCGCAGTATGGTATCGCCATGCCTAGTTACATAGAGGTTACACAAGAAGGTTCGGCTCTGGGTTTTTGGGAATGGGTGCTTAAAAATCGAGTTCCTGTAAAACCGACAGAAGGTGAGAAAAAAGCAGGATGCCTACTGACTTTGGGTTACGCGGCGATCGCCCTCCCTGGTATCTCAATGGGATGGCGGGTTACAGACAGAGATTTTAAAGGCAAAGCGATCGCACGGGAATTGCACCCAGATTTATTACCCTTCGATGATGGTCGTGATGTTACGATTTGTTTCGACTACCGCCCCGGTGATTATTTCAAGTCCCCCGAATGGGTCAACGCGGCTATCCTTGGCAAACTCTTCAAACAGTCCACAGTCAAAATTGCCAGACTCCCAGGCCCGCAGAAAGGAATTGATGATTTTGCAGTTGCTGGTGGCGACGTTGCCCAAGTCCTAGCCGCCGCTGAATCCCTCAAACAATTGCAGGATGAGCGCCTGTGGCGTTTTTGCTACAAGGGCTTCTCTCCTGAGAAAAAAGTAAACCAGCGCTACCTCGACATAGAAGCCCCTGAACCCGGCAAAATTATAGCTCCCAAATCGGGCCTAGCCACCGGAAAAACTCAATTGTTGGCTGATAAGGTTGCAACGCAACCAGGGAAGCAAATCAACATCGGCTACCGTAACAGCTTACTGCTACAGCAGGCTCAAAAGATTGGTAGCTATCACCTAGATGAGCATGATGGCCGCCGTTTTTTTG
>NZ_KB235907.1:49445-49703 GCF_000332155.1 Kamptonema formosum PCC 6407
CATTAAATCTGCCGCTTGATACAAACGATGAATCGGATTTGCGCTTTACTGCTGAAGCTGTTGAATTAGCAGTGTTCGACTTACTAAATGACGAAGACAATTCACAAAATTTACGGAATGTTAGCAAGAAAGCTTTTGAATTACTGCGTGTACTAAAGGTACCATCTTCTTCAATGGATGCTGCAAAATGGTTACTGCGTGTAGCCTGCTTGGGCATACTAGGCGATCGAGGAGCAGATGCTGCCCGGTTGCTGAAAG
>NZ_KB235907.1:49803-50124 GCF_000332155.1 Kamptonema formosum PCC 6407
GCTAATAATTCAAGCTGAGCTTGCACAAGTTTACTACAAAAAACTCAACAAAAACTACAAATTTATGACAAAATAATGACAAAAAAAATCAATAGAAAACTCAAGACCCAAAAAGTTAATTTTGAGGTTTTTTCCTGTCCCGGTACACTTAATACCAATTTAACAATTTAACAGCAAACTCTGCACTCCCAATTCAAGGAATTGTAGCAGAGGCTCAAAAGTCGTAGCATTTATAGCAAGCTGTAGTTTCACAATTGAGCAAGTCGAACTAATTTAAAAAGCTGTTAAGGTTGCCTAAAAATAGCCGCCTCGTTATTAGCT
>NZ_KB235907.1:50224-50586 GCF_000332155.1 Kamptonema formosum PCC 6407
AGTATCGGGTTTATTCTCGTGCTATGCGCTCGTGAGGCAAGCCTTAAAGGTTTATGATTGTGACTTGACCAACTCAAACTTAATCCCAAAAAAGATCGCTAGTGGCGATCGCAAAACGGAAAATAGATTACTATTAAAACAATACTTCGGACACTTTTTAATATGCAAAGTATCAGTTTTTGGATCGGAAAGCAATTAAGTGAGGCGATTGATAAAAAACCGCCTCACCAATAAACACTCACCAAAGGATAAATAATCGCTACTAAGCGAGCGCTTTTTGTGAGAGAATACTCGAAAAATATTTAATTGAGGGAAAATCTATGAAAACGAAGCGACAATCGAGAAAACTACCCAGAAATTAA
>NZ_KB235907.1:50686-51443 GCF_000332155.1 Kamptonema formosum PCC 6407
AGCGGATAGTTGCTGAGCTCACGCCTGACCCTGGACTGTTACCTCCGCCTAAAACGAGGGGACGACCTAAGGGAAAAAATCAGATCCAGAGTATGAGGCGGCGATCGCCTACATTCGCAGAAAACGCACCTGCAAGTTAAGAGGCGGCTCCTGGATTTGGCAGAAGAGGAGGTAAAGTTAGACTTCTCAGAACTGGTGCAGGAGTTGCTAGAGGTGTGGGTGCTGTTCGAGCAAGGGGCGGAACCGGATAGCCTAATAGCTAGATTATCGAATATCCGAAAATCTGGTAATTCGGATTAGAGCGAGGGTTTATAGGTAAGACTGAGGACTGTAAAAGTTGAGTACATTAACATGGAAAACTTCCGTTACCAGCTAACTGAGCATGCATCCGAACAAGTGAGCAAACGTAATATCCAATTGGAATGGATCGAGCAAGTTCTCCAGTCCCCCATCAAAACAAAACCAGATGATAAAGATCCGGAGCTTCGGGCTGCTTATGGAGTTATACCTGAAAAGGATGATCGTATTTTACGGGTAGTTTACAATTTCACTGTAGAGCCTTGGAAAATTAACCAATTCCTCGTCCAATAACTTGCGTCAGCACATAGACAACTCCCGTGCCCAGAAAAGCGATAATTGCTCGGACACGAGGAGCTGTCGCGTCCCTCATTTCTAATACCAGTGTCACCACCAACTGCACGCCCGAAAGTTGAGCTAACTCCTGATTCCTAGGAGAATAAATTGATATTTTCTGAAT
>NZ_KB235907.1:51543-51907 GCF_000332155.1 Kamptonema formosum PCC 6407
AGCGAGTTTGGCAATATCGTTTTGTAGAGGCTGGTGAGAACTCTAGCAGACCCGAAAACCTAGGGAGTGAGCTTTACCCTCTAGTCTGTCAAAAATTAGGCTGAAAAAATACGCCTCTGCGAAAATGGCTGAATCACCCTCTCCTCTTGATGTGGAGGTTGTCACAGCTCCCCCCATAAATATACAAAATACAGCCGAAGCTGTGACAGAGAATCAGACTCACCCTGTAGAAAAAGTTTGGGGCGTGGCTTGTGAAGTTGCGGAGGTGGCCCGTGAAGTTGCGGAGGTGGCGTTATGGGTCGCTGAGGGGATGGTGGAGTCAGCAAAAACCTGTCTACATCACATTCTCAACCGATACGGATAC
>NZ_KB235907.1:52007-52311 GCF_000332155.1 Kamptonema formosum PCC 6407
GTCGCGTCAAGATTTTACAAGGGCCCTTACTCAAACCTGAGAATGGCAAAACGGAAATGGAAAGTCGTAAAGTACCGCAACCCTGAAGGGGTAAAGCCCCGATCGCATTCCTCAAAGTACCGCTTCACATCTGGGAGAAAGTTGCGGCGCAGTATGGTATCGCCATGCCTAGTTACATAGAGGTTACACAAGAAGGTTCGGCTCTGGGTTTTTGGGAATGGGTGCTTAAAAATCGAGTTCCTGTAAAACCGACAGAAGGTGAGAAAAAAGCAGGATGCCTACTGACTTTGGGTTACGCGGCGAT
>NZ_KB235907.1:52411-52791 GCF_000332155.1 Kamptonema formosum PCC 6407
AACTGGAAACTTGAAAACCCTATTGATGCTGAACTGCTACAACGGCAAAAATGGAACCGTGAGTTTAGAACTTTCTTGCCTGACCTGAACAACCAATGGCTCAAACTAAAAACTTCTCTCAAAAATTGGGGATTAATCAATTCCTTGACCCTTCAAAGGTCTGGACGGATAAATCCCCTGAAGTCAAGGAACTGGTGAGGATTTGTAAAACCAAGTCAGCAGCCGCCCTACTTGGACATCCCGGCAAAAGCTCACCCATGCAATATCTCAACCGCTTACTTAAATTTATCGGGGTTAAGCTGAAGGCCTCTCAGGTTAGGAGGGGGATAAGCGAGTTTGGCAATATCGTTTTGTAGAGGCTGGTGAGAACTCTAGCAGAC
>NZ_KB235907.1:52891-54167 GCF_000332155.1 Kamptonema formosum PCC 6407
AAAGAAGCAATCAAGGCTCAAATTGATTCCCCACACCTAGAAGCTTGGGCGAAAATTAAGGGCAAAGATGCAGTTGAAGCGCGTAACTTACGGCGGTTTCTACTTAAAATCTTTTTGAGGATGGTGGCTATGAAGTTAATCGAATTAGTTTCTCGGATTTGCTTAATCCTGATGCCATTTACGATGAGGGAATGAGCTTTGCTGATGCTAAAAAGACTTTCTAAAGAAGAAGAAGCAAAGCAGATTTTCAATTCTGAATTTATCACCCTAGAAAAATACTTAGAAATTGAGGGAAGCAATGCTGAATGGGAGGATTGCTGCAAAGCCATCAAATATCGCCTTTTAGCGCGGCTACCAGGCATTGAAAATACTGAGCTTTGGACTTGGGAGTTTGTTTACCGTATCCGCTTCACTGACAGAGATTTGCTCAATCAGCTCTATGCCAACTGGAAACTTGAAACCCTATTGATGCTGAACTGCTACAACGGCAAAAATGGAACCGTGAGTTTAGAACTTTCTTGCCTGACCTGAACAACCAATGGCTCAAACTAAAACTTCTCTCAAAATTGGGGATTAATCAATTCCTTGACCCTTCAAAGGTCTGGACGGATAAATCCCCTGAAGTCAAGGAACTGGTGAGGATTTGTAAAACCAAGTCAGCAGCCGCCCTACTTGGACATCCCGGCAAAAGCTCACCCATGCAATATCTCAACCGCTTACTTAAATTTATCGGGGTTAAGCTGAAGGCCTCTCAGGTTAGGGAGGGGGATAAGCGAGTTTGGCAATATCGTTTTGTAGAGGCTGGTGAGAACTCTAGCAGACCCGAAAACTGGGATGAGCTTTACCCTCTAGTCTGTCAAAAATTGGCTGAAAAATCGCCTCTGCGAAAATGGCTGAATCACCCTCTCCTCTTGATGTGGAGGTTGTCACAGCTCCCCCCATAAATATACAAAATACAGCCGAAGCTGTGACAGAGAATCAGACTCACCCTGTAGAAAAAGTTTGGGGCGTGGCTTGTGAAGTTGCGGAGGTGGCCCGTGAAGTTGCGGAGGTGGCGTTATGGGTCGCTGAGGGGATGGTGGAGTCAGCAAAAACCTGTCTAGAAGCAGAACTTTCCCTAGACATCGATCAACTGACCGTCCGCTACCTTCACGCTGGAGCTGACGGTCAAGATATTCAACGAGCTTTCAAATACTCTCTTAGCCGTCAGGATATTGAAGCTGCGGTTTTTTCTGGCCCGTAATCTGTCAGATCGAGTTTGGATGGCAACGCGATC
>NZ_KB235907.1:54267-56109 GCF_000332155.1 Kamptonema formosum PCC 6407
TACTGAGCTTTGGACTTGGGAGTTGTTTACCGTATCCGCTTCACTGACAGAGATTTGCTCAATCAGCTCTATGCCAACTGGAAACTTGAAAACCCTATTGATGCTGAACTGCTACAACGGCAAAAATGGAACCGTGAGTTTAGAACTTTCTTGCCTGACCTGAACAACCAATGGCTCAAACTAAAACTTCTCTCAAAATTGGGGATTAATCAATTCCTTGACCCTTCAAAGGTCTGGACGGATAAATCCCCTGAAGTCAAGGAACTGGTGAGGATTTGTAAACCAAGTCAGCAGCCGCCCTACTTGGACATCCCGGCAAAAGCTCACCCATGCAATATCTCAACCGCTTACTTAAATTTATCGGGGTTAAGCTGAAGGCCTCTCAGGTTAGGGAGGGGGATAAGCGAGTTTGGCAATATCGTTTTGTAGAGGCTGGTGAGAACTCTAGCAGACCCGAAAACTGGGATGAGCTTTACCCTCTAGTCTGTCAAAAATTGGCTGAAAAAATCGCCTCTGCGAAAATGGCTGAATCACCCTCTCCTCTTGATGTGGAGGTTGTCACAGCTCCCCCCATAAATATACAAAATACAGCCGAAGCTGTGACAGAGAATCAGACTCACCCTGTAGAAAAAGTTTGGGGCGTGGCTTGTGAAGTTGCGGAGGTGGCCCGTGAAGTTGCGGAGGTGGCGTTATGGGTCGCTGAGGGGATGGTGGAGTCAGCAAAAACCTGTCTACATCACATTCTCAACCGATACGGATACTTACCCGTAGCAGAGGCGCTAGAAAGTCTGAGTGCTGAGCAGCGGTTAGCAGTTGAAAGTCTAGGTTAGACTTATCACCTCAGTTGTTAGCGATCGCTTTCCTAGCAGAGCCACAATCAACCCTCTGTGAGGCCGCCGTATGGGAGCTGGCAGAGGATAGCTCGGCGATCAAGCGCACCCAAGGCCGAAGCTCAAAACTTTTTTGGCTGAAACCTCACAGCCGTGCTGCTGCATTTGGGTTTGAACAAATCCTAAAGGATTCTGAATCAATCAGGCAGATAGCGGGTGTGGTTGTTGTCTGTCAATGAAACAAAATCAAAAACTAAAACTGATTGATATATAGCAGCCATCCTCTACGCGATCGCCTCGATCGCTGCACAGCAATCAGCAAGCGGTTGATTCCTTTTGCGGTATAAATATATCGCTGAACATTGCCTTTGCTACCTTCTGTTTCCAACGGAGGGAGTCAGATTGATGCGCCTTGAAGGTAACTTTTGTGATCACAAAAACATTGCTTGCTACCATCTTTCTCTGCTTTTCCCCCAGCTTCCTACCTTGCATAAATTTGCATAAATTTGCATTATTTTGCATAAATTTGAGTTTTAAGTTGCAAATACTGCCTCGACTTCAGCTAATAATTCAAGCTGAGCTTGCACAAGTTTACTCAAAAAAACTCACAAAAACTCAAATTTATGCAAAATAATGCAAAAAAAATCATGAAAACTCAGACCCAAAAAGTTAATTTTGAGGTTTTTTCCTGTCCCGGTACACTTAATACCAATTTAACAATTTAACAGCAAACTCTGCACTCCCAATTCAAGGAATTGTAGCAGAGGCTCAAAAGTCGTAGCATTTATAGCAAGCTGTAGTTTCACAATTGAGCAAGTCGAACTAATTTAAAAAGCTGTTAAGGTTGCCTAAAAATAGCCGCCTCGTTATTAGCTACTCAGCTATTGCATATTAATGTATCGGAAGCCCGATCCTATGGCACTGGGGGTATGGGAGGATTCAGGAAAAAAGCGTTTAGGACACTTCTGTGAAGGTTTGAGCGGGCACGGGACAGGCGAAAATAATGACTCAA
>NZ_KB235907.1:56209-56664 GCF_000332155.1 Kamptonema formosum PCC 6407
TCTTTGAACTAATAGGAGCGAGTGCAGTTGGCGGTAATAACCCTTGAAAGTTAGGAGAAGGTAAGCCAAGTTGTTGATTAACAATAGAAGAGTTTAATGCAGCGCTTTGAGATGTATTGCTTTGAGTTGAATTTGGGGCTTGTTGCTGTACAGTTGCCACACCTAACGCCACAATCCCCAACACAATCAGCATAAATTCTAAAGCCAAATCAACAGCATTTAACCCAGCCTGGTCAGCTCTATTTGCAATCGCACGGGCTAAAACTTCTTCGCTAAGATAACCTTGTTCGTAATCAGCGACCAGGCGCTCTATTGTCTGGCTGTTTGGATTGCTGCTGTTGCTGCTGTTGCTTTCCATTAGAACCGCCTAATTTGAAGTTGTACTCACCGCTAAAAAAGGGTGTTTGAACATTCCCACCAACTCCTACCAAGGGACAAGGCACACAGGGGATAGG
>NZ_KB235907.1:56764-57142 GCF_000332155.1 Kamptonema formosum PCC 6407
AGTCCAACCGTAGGCAGTTTGACGGCAACCTTGAGCCGACAACTGATAAATTCAGAGCGCCGCCATCCCTGCTCTATACGCGATTGCTTCGCCTTAAACTGCCTCGCTGTATAGGGTTCGGCGGTTGCGCTAAACATAGAGGCGCTGTGCATGGTTTTTGTCTAGTAATGTCTGTCTAGTGGCTCTGCTTAAAAAAAGCCACCGGACTATTGATTTGCAAAGGTTCTGAAAGCTTACGGTATGGACGCTTCGAGCTTTGGGCAACCGCTTGGGATATCGCTGAGTGCGTTTTATGCTTTTGGCTTTTGGTGTCCATAGTGATACTATAGCACAATAGCACAAAATTACAATAGCACTGTGGCACTGTAGCAAGAAAGG
>NZ_KB235907.1:57242-62459 GCF_000332155.1 Kamptonema formosum PCC 6407
TGTATCGGTACTTTCTCCTCCACTCAAGGTATCGCTGCCAGTACCACCTAAAATGAAATTATCGGAAGCGTCCCCAGTAATATTGTCATTCCCTGATGTGGTGCTAATACTATTAGCTGGTGGAGTTGGTGGAGTGGGTGGAGTTTGATTTTGAGGAGGATTGGGAGGATTGGGATTTGGTGGAGTTTGATTTTGAGGAGGGTTTTTACGCCGCCCGTAACCTTCCTTGAGCTTCCCAAAGGCAGATATCGGATTGCCAAGGCAGAATTTGAATGGCTAGCAAGGGCAATCATGGATGCTGATTGCCCCGCAATTGCCACAGATTCCCTCAATGATGCCGAAGCCCTTTACAAAAAGTTAGACGGCTCAAGGCAAAAAAGGACATTTTATTAAGCAGCAAAACAGCTACTAAGAAATGGGCTAAGGAATTTCTAGCTAATCCTGATGAGTACATCAGAAAGCACAAGCCAGAATTTATCATCTTTACCCCAACTGCTGAAAGCGGTCTCGATATTTCAATCAAAGAAAAGATTGATAATTTGGAGATTGGGAATTATTTCTCTGATGTTTTCTGCATTTTTCGCGGGGTCATTGGCGTTGATGAATGCCTCCAAATGTCTCGCCGGGTAAGGCATCCAGAAAGGATTGTGATCTGCTGTGCTGAGCGTAAATTTGCCAGCAATAATGATTCTAATCCCTTTTCAGGTCAGCTAATCAAAGACATTGAAGAGCGGGTAACGGCTGAAATGAAAGCACTTTCTCCTGAAGAAAATACAGCCGCAATCAAAGAAGCAATCAAGGCTCAAATTGATTCCCCACACCTAGAAGCTTGGGCGAAAATTAAGGGCAAAGATGCAGTTGAAGCGCGTAACTTACGGCGGTTTCTACTTAAATCTTTTGAGGATGGTGGCTATGAAGTTAATCGAATTAGTTTCTCGGATTTGCTTAATCCTGATGCCATTTACGATGAGGGAATGAGCTTTGCTGATGCTAAAAAGCTTTCTAAAGAAGAAGAAGCAAAGCAGATTTTCAATTCTGAATTTATCACCCTAGAAAAATACTTAGAAATTGAGGGAAGCAATGCTGAATGGGAGGATTGCTGCAAAGCCATCAAATATCGCCTTTTAGCGCGGCTACCAGGCATTGAAAATACTGAGCTTTGGACTTGGGAGTTTGTTTACCGTATCCGCTTCACTGACAGAGATTTGCTCAATCAGCTCTATGCCAACTGGAAACTTGAAAACCCTATTGATGCTGAACTGCTACAACGGCAAAAATGGAACCGTGAGTTTAGAACTTTCTTGCCTGACCTGAACAACCAATGGCTCAAACTAAAACTTCTCTCAAAATTGGGGATTAATCAATTCCTTGACCCTTCAAAGGTCTGGACGGATAAATCCCCTGAAGTCAAGGAACTGGTGAGGATTTGTAAAACCAAGTCAGCAGCCGCCCTACTTGGACATCCCGGCAAAAGCTCACCCATGCAATATCTCAACCGCTTACTTAAATTTATCGGGGTTAAGCTGAAGGCCTCTCAGGTTAGGGAGGGGGATAAGCGAGTTTGGCAATATCGTTTTGTAGAGGCTGGTGAGAACTCTAGCAGACCCGAAAACTGGGATGAGCTTTACCCTCTAGTCTGTCAAAAATTGGCTGAAAAAATCGCCTCTGCGAAAATGGCTGAATCACCCTCTCCTCTTGATGTGGAGGTTGTCACAGCTCCCCCCATAAATATACAAAATACAGCCGAAGCTGTGACAGAGAATCAGACTCACCCTGTAGAAAAAGTTTGGGGCGTGGCTTGTGAAGTTGCGGAGGTGGCCCGTGAAGTTGCGGAGGTGGCGTTATGGGTCGCTGAGGGGATGGTGGAGTCAGCAAAAACCTGTCTACATCACATTCTCAACCGATACGGATACTTACCCGTAGCAGAGGCGCTAGAAAGTCTGAGTGCTGAGCAGCGGTTAGCAGTTGAAAGTCTAGGTTAGACTTATCACCTCAGTTGTTAGCGATCGCTTTCCTAGCAGAGCCACAATCAACCCTCTGTGAGGCCGCCGTATGGGAGCTGGCAGAGGATAGCTCGGCGATCAAGCGCACCCAAGGCCGAAGCTCAAAACTTTTTTGGCTGAAAACTCACAGCCGTGCTGCTGCATTTGGGTTTGAACAAATCCTAAAGGATTCTGAATCAATCAGGCAGATAGCGGGTGTGGTTGTTGTCTGTCAATGAAACAAAAATCAAAAAACTAAAAACTGATTGATATATAGCAGCCATCCTCTACGCGATCGCCTCGATCGCTGCACAGCAATCAGCAAGCGGTTGATTCCTTTTGCGGTATAAATATATCGCTGAACATTGCCTTTGCTACCTTCTGTTTCCAACGGAGGGAGTCAGATTGATGCGCCTTGAAGGTAACTTTTGTGATCACAAAAACATTGCTTGCTACCATCTTTCTCTGCTTTTCCCCCAGCTTCCTACCTTGCATAAATTTGCATAAATTTGCATTATTTTGCATAAATTTGAGTTTTAAGTTGCAAATACTGCCTCGACTTCAGCTAATAATTCAAGCTGAGCTTGCACAAGTTTACTCAAAAAAACTCACAAAAACTCAAATTTATGCAAAATAATGCAAAAAAAATCATGAAAACTCAGACCCAAAAAGTTAATTTTGAGGTTTTTTCCTGTCCCGGTACACTTAATACCAATTTAACAATTTAACAGCAAACTCTGCACTCCCAATTCAAGGAATTGTAGCAGAGGCTCAAAAGTCGTAGCATTTATAGCAAGCTGTAGTTTCACAATTGAGCAAGTCGAACTAATTTAAAAAGCTGTTAAGGTTGCCTAAAAATAGCCGCCTCGTTATTAGCTACTCAGCTATTGCATATTAATGTATCGGAAGCCCGATCCTATGGCACTGGGGTATGGGAGGATTCAGAAAAAGCGTTAGGACACTTCTGTGAAGGTTGAGCGGCACGGACAGGCGAAAATAATGACTCAACAGGAGATTCGGCGGGTGTTCGCCGAAGGCCTCCTCACGGACAGAGATAGAGCCTTGTTTGGAGTTTGCCTCTACACCGCTGCCAGAATCAGAGAAGCCTGTACCCTGCTCGTTGCCGATGCCTACACCACCAGTCGCACTGTCCGAACTGTCAGATCAGAACTCATCATCCGCAAAGCCAACACCAAAGGAAAATTGGGAACGCGCACTATCCCTATTATTGAAGAACTGAGATCGCTCCTCAACCGCTACCAACCCACACCGGGGCAACCTTATCTCTTCCCAGGCAAACCTTACAATACGCGCTTGGGTCACATCCACCCTGACTCTGCTGGCTTGATACTAAGAGAAGCTTTCAAACGAGTCGGCATTGAGGGAGCATCATCCCACAGCTTCCGCCGCACCTCATTAACTCAGATGAGTAACGCTGGGATTCCCTTGAGGGTGATTCAGGAAATCAGCGGCCATCGCAACTTAGAACAGTTGCAGCGGTACTTAGAAGTTAAACCCGAACAGGTAAGAGGCGCGATCGCTTCCCTTTCGATGCTTAGTCACAGTCACATCGGAGAACTACTTTTTGGGGAAGTAAAAACTTCTAACGATACACAAACACCGCCAGGTGTAATGAAAGGAGGTACTGGGATGATACATCAGCTTGAAGACTTAGCTACTAACCGTGAGCTTCACCAGAGTCTACTGAAGTGGCTACGTCCACGTTGTCAGCAATCTGAATTCCTGGAACTATACCAAGCAGCGACTAAACAATATATTAAATCTAGAGGACGTGCCTTGGTGTTGTGTGGTTTGTTAATGCGTGACACTAACCCTGACGAGCGTGATCTCAAAAACCGTGCTCAGGCTTTAGCAAACAAGGTAGCTGAACCAATGCGAGTAGAATTAACAGCTTGGTATTGTCCTCGTCCAATAGACGAATGGCCGCAGACTGCCACTGGAGGTACAGGATGACACAAGATTCCTGGATATTAGATGCTATTGGCAATGAGCTTCTAGAGTCTGCAAGTACAGAAGCATCAAAACGCTTGCTCAAGCAGGCATTAAATCTGCCGCTTGATACAAACGATGAATCGGATTTGCGCTTTACTGCTGAAGCTGTTGAATTAGCAGTGTTCGACTTACTAAATGACGAAGACAATTCACAAAATTTACGGAATGTTAGCAAGAAAGCTTTTGAATTACTGCGTGTACTAAAGGTACCATCTTCTTCAATGGATGCTGCAAAATGGTTACTGCGTGTAGCCTGCTTAGGCATACTAGGCGATCGAGGAGCAGATGCTGCCCGGTTGCTGAAAGAAAATTCGTGGCCGGAACTACCTATAAATTCTGATTCTTGGGGGGAAAGAGTACAGGCAACTATCTTTGATGCTTGGTTGCGTCTGATCCGTAAGGATGGCTGGAATGACCTCGATCGTGTACAAGAGCAGATTGTAGCATTACGAGCGGCTCAACAAAGATTTGAAGCAGACTATCTGGAAACCCAGGCAACTAATGCCCGTACTGCTGCTTGGGAGCTAGTTGCCCTCTATCATCTATCTAAAGCAGCGGAGATCTTATCAATTTTCTTAACGCAGGGAGCAGTAGAGGGGTACTTCGATATTCGTCAGCAGTTAGAATCTCATTTTGATCGGGTATTAAGTGCTTGTGCAAAAGCTGAACTGATTGAACTAGAAAATTTAACACGTCTTCTTATTGAAACAGCAAACCAGTTAGTTAAGAACAGCATTTGGACAGTCACACGAGCAGTAAATAGCCGAGTTACCCGTTTTGTCGAACAGGTAGTAACAAACCAACATCAACCAATCTTTGAAATGCTGCCTCCCCAACGCCGAGCTTTACGGGAAGCAGGACTATTAGGTTCTAGTCATCGAGCCGTGGTTGTAAATCTTCCTACTTCTAGTGGCAAGACTTTTATTGCTCAATTCCGTATTTTACAAGCTCTTAACCAATTTGACCGAGAACAAGGATGGGTTGCTTACCTAGCCCCGACTCGTGCTTTAGTTAATCAGATATGTAAACGTTTAAGAGATGATTTTACTCCATTAGAAATTAACGTAGAGCGCGTTAGTCCTGCTTTAGAAATAGATAGTCTAGAAGCAAATATTCTAAAAGATACTAACCAAGAAAGTCGCTTTCGCATACTGGTTTCAACTCCTGAAAAGTTCGATTTAATGTTACGTGGGGGATGGGAAGAGAAGACTGGAAGACCTCT
>NZ_KB235907.1:62559-63819 GCF_000332155.1 Kamptonema formosum PCC 6407
CAGGAATACTATCGACAGTAATTTCACTCCCCATTAGCGCCACAATTTTATGACTAATTGCTAATCCCAATCCCGTACCTTCGGCTTGCTTTTTAGTATCGCCGACTTGTTCAAAGGGCAGAAAGATTTTTTCGACTTGCTCTGAAGTCATACCGGTTCCGGTATCTGCAATTTGACTCAAAGCAAGTAGAACAATACAAAATCAAAAAAGGAGATGTTTTATTTGTTCGCTCATCAGTAAAAAGAGAGGGAGTCGGTCAGCCGTGTCTTGTAAATGATGACTTTGAGGATACTGTTTATAGCGGTTTTATTATTAGATTTAGAGAGAAATCCTCAGAGTTATGTCTTTTCACTAACGCTTCTAAACTCTCCATAACACCTCATTACACAAACATTTTTTGTAGTAAACCTTTCTTGAATTGTTCGGTTTGGTCGATTTGGCGAGAGAGGGTTTCGATTTTGCGATCCATTGCTGTTAAAAAACCAGTAATTTTTTCTTGTTCTTTTTTGCAAGGGTAAAATAGTATGATTGCTGACAATGATTCTTGGTTGATATTTGTATTTGCGCTAGAGGTAGCCAAAGAAAGCAATTCTTTTCTAAATTCTAATGATGAAAAACAATATTTTTTATATAAATGACATAACTCTGAGGATTTCTCTCTAAATCTAATAATAAAACCGCTATAAACAGTATCCTCAAAGTCATCATTTACAAGACACGGCTGACCGACTCCCTCTCTTTTACTGATGAGCGAACAAATAAAACATCTCCTTTTTGATTTTGTATTGTTCTACTTGCTTTGAGCTTATCTGCACTCGTTCAAGAGGTTATTTTTTTGATTTCGCTTTTCCCAAATATATCCATTAAGTTTACAAATTCCACTCCATCTCCAAATGATGATTTATCTGCGTTAAAACCATTTTTGAATTCACCCAGTTCATCAAGTCTTTTTCTTCCCAATCAGGAAACTACGGCATTTGTGCCAATGTCAGGGGGAGTGTCTATAAGCACCAAGTCAATTCCACCGTCTCGGCAAGCCTGAATCTGGTCAGATATGTTGGACGGTTGGGGCTGTATCAGTAAGGGGGTTTCAGCTTCTCGCTTGTTAAACCAAGATGCTGAGGACTTCTGGGAATCCATGTCTGCCAATACGACACTCAAACCGCACTTTACGGCAACGACTGCCCAGTGGACGGCAAGGGTTGTCTTTCCCGACCCTCCTTTTCTCGACAAAAGGCCAACTACGAACATCAGTAATC
>NZ_KB235907.1:63919-64984 GCF_000332155.1 Kamptonema formosum PCC 6407
GGTTTATTCTCGTGCTATGCGCTCAACCCATTAAGAGCATCAAAGGTTTATGAAACCAGTATTCAGTATCGGGTTTATTCTCGTGCTATGCGCTCAACCCATTAAGAGCATCAAAGGTTTATGAAACCAGTATTCAGTATCGGGTTCTCGTTCTATGCGCTCAACCCCTTAAGAGCATCAAAGGTTTATGAAACCAGTATTCAGTATCGGGTTTATTCTCGTGCTATGCGCTCGTGAGGCAAGCCTTAAAGGTTTATGATTGTGACTTGACCAACTCAAACTTAATCCCAAAAAAAGATCGCTAGTGGCGATCGCAAAACGGAAAAATAGATTACTATTAAAACAATACTTCGGACACTTTTTAATATGCAAAGTATCAGTTTTTGGATCGGAAAGCAATTAAGTGAGGCGATTGATAAAAAACCGCCTCACCAATAAACACTCACCAAAGGATAAATAATCGCTACTAAGCGAGCGCTTTTTGTGAGAGAATACTCGAAAAATATTTAATTGAGGGAAAATCTATGAAAACGAAGCGACAATCGAGAAAACTACCCAGAAATTAAATTTGCCGAATTGAGTGCATCAATTCAGCAATTACACCCGGTTTTGCAGAACGGGTCAAAAAGAAAATATTTGTTATGTAAATGTAACAAAAACGGTGTCAATAGTCAACTCAATCAGACTTTTTTGTGATTGCAGTCCCTATTTTGACAACTTTAAACAACAGACCCCTGCAAAAGCGGTGTTAACCCTTACAAAGGAACACCGATGGAATTTTCAAAAAATGAGTTAGGTAGTATATGTGGTAAGGCACAACCTATTGTGTCATCACCACACTATCCTCACACCGACTCAAGTAATTGCAATCTAAAAAACGAAACAGATTTGCAGAACCTACTGAGCAAATCTTTGAAGTAGCACCGCATCAATTGTTTGATTTCCTTCAAAAAATATGGCGATGGCGGTACACTCCGATTGAAATTTGGGGGGGCAAAATAAATGCACCCCACTCTGACACTCCCCAACTCGCCCGTCTATCAGAGCAGCGATCGCACTGACTAC
>NZ_KB235907.1:65084-65792 GCF_000332155.1 Kamptonema formosum PCC 6407
AGGGGAGAGGGGGAGGATGGGGAAGAGGGGACATAAAATCAAGGGTTTCAGCCATAAGCGAGTGTCCTAACTAACAGTCTTCGCGGTTGCTATATTAATCAAAATTGTTAATTGTTAACTGTTAATTGTTAAAAATATTTAATTGAGGGAAAATCTATGAAAACGAAGCGACAATCGAGAAAACTACCCAGAAATTAAATTTGCCGAATTGAGTGCATCAATTCAGCAATTACACCCGGTTTTGCAGAACGGGTCAAAAAGAAAATATTTGTTATGTAAATGTAACAAAAACGGTGTCAATAGTCAACTCAATCGGACTTTTTGTGATTGCAGTCCCTATTTTGACAACTTTAAACAACAGACCCCTGCAAAAGCGGTGTTAACCCTTACAAAGGAACACCGATGGAATTTTCAAAAAATGAGTTAGGTAGTATATGTGGTAAGGCACAACCTATTGTGTCATCACCACACTATCCTCACACCGACTCAAGTAATTGCAATCTAAAAACGAAAACAGATTTGCAGAACCTACTGAGCAAATCTTTGAAGTAGCACCGCATCAATTGTTTGATTTCCTTCAAAAATATGGCGATGGCGGTACACTCCGATTGAAATTTGGGGGGGCAAAATAAATGCACCCCCACTCTGACACTCCCCAACTCGCCCGTCTATCAGAGCAGCGATCGCACTGACTACCGCCAAGATTGG
>NZ_KB235907.1:65892-73833 GCF_000332155.1 Kamptonema formosum PCC 6407
AGTCTGCAAGTACAGAAGCATCAAAACGCTTGCTCAAGCAGGCATTAATCTGCCGCTTGATACAACGATGAATCGGATTTGCGCTTTACTGCTGAAGCTGTTGAATTAGCAGTGTTCGACTTACTAAATGACGAAGACAATTCACAAAATTTACGGAATGTTAGCAAGAAAGCTTTTGAATTACTGCGTGTACTAAAGGTACCATCTTCTTCAATGGATGCTGCAAAATGGTTACTGCGTGTAGC
This sequence comes from Kamptonema formosum PCC 6407, assembly GCF_000332155.1. Lineage (GTDB taxonomy): Bacteria > Cyanobacteriota > Cyanobacteriia > Cyanobacteriales > Microcoleaceae > Kamptonema > Kamptonema formosum. The sequence goes on from NZ_KB235907.1 coordinate 66,138, forward strand.
CTGCTTAGGCATACTAGGCGATCGAGGAGCAGATGCTGCCCGGTTGCTGAAAGAAAATTCGTGGCCGGAACTACCTATAAATTCTGATTCTTGGGGGGGAAAGAGTACAGGCAACTATCTTTGATGCTTGGTTGCGTCTGATCCGTAAGGATGGCTGGAATGACCTCGATCGTGTACAAGAGCAGATTGTAGCATTACGAGCGGCTCAACAAAGATTTGAAGCAGACTATCTGGAAACCCAGGCAACTAATGCCCGTACTGCTGCTTGGGAGCTAGTTGCCCTCTATCATCTATCTAAAGCAGCGGAGATCTTATCAATTTTCTTAACGCAGGGAGCAGTAGAGGGGTACTTCGATATTCGTCAGCAGTTAGAATCTCATTTTGATCGGGTATTAAGTGCTTGTGCAAAAGCTGAACTGATTGAACTAGAAAATTTAACACGTCTTCTTATTGAAACAGCAAACCAGTTAGTTAAGAACAGCATTTGGACAGTCACACGAGCAGTAAATAGCCGAGTTACCCGTTTTGTCGAACAGGTAGTAACAAACCAACATCAACCAATCTTTGAAATGCTGCCTCCCCAACGCCGAGCTTTACGGGAAGCAGGACTATTAGGTTCTAGTCATCGAGCCGTGGTTGTAAATCTTCCTACTTCTAGTGGCAAGACTTTTATTGCTCAATTCCGTATTTTACAAGCTCTTAACCAATTTGACCGAGAACAAGGATGGGTTGCTTACCTAGCCCCGACTCGTGCTTTAGTTAATCAGATATGTAAACGTTTAAGAGATGATTTTACTCCATTAGAAATTAACGTAGAGCGCGTTAGTCCTGCTTTAGAAATAGATAGTCTAGAAGCAAATATTCTAAAAGATACTAACCAAGAAAGTCGCTTTCGCATACTGGTTTCAACTCCTGAAAAGTTCGATTTAATGTTACGTGGGGGATGGGAAGAGAAGATTGGAAGACCTCTGACTCTTGTGGTCGTGGATGAAGCCCATAATTTATCCCAAGAACAGCGCGGTCTCAAATTAGAATTGCTATTAGCTACAATTAATCGAGAGTGCCGTTATGCACAATTTCTTCTTCTAACTCCATTTATTGATAATGCCGATGAAATTGCCCGTTGGCTGTCTCCTGATAGCTATAATCAAATTGAATTAGGCTTGGATTGGTTGCCAAATGATCGAGCCATTGTTTTGAGTACAGCCAAAAGGAGTGCTCCTAAATCTAAAAATTTTACTATAGAATTAAAAACGATACACACTAATAGGCAAACTATAGACATTGCCGAAACTATTACGTTAGAAGATGAAAGAATACTTGGCTTAAAATGGTCAGATGTATCAAAAAGCCCTAATAAGCTTGCTGCTGCTACCGCGCAACTTCTGAAAAAGCGGGGATCAGTTATCATTCTTGCAAAAACAATACCTGACACTTGGAAATTGGCTAGTCATTTCACGAAAGAAGCCAATTCTTCTTCACAAGAATCTGAAGATATTCAGTTAGTACAGCGGTTCCTTCAAGAAGAATTTAGTCCTGAATTTCCCCTTATAAATTTATTACAATATGGTGTAGGTGTTCATCACTCCGGTCTTTCAGACGAGGCTAGAACTCTAATAGAGTGGCTATTTGAGAAAGGTAGCATTCAAGTGCTTGTCACAACAACTACTATTGCCCAAGGAGTTAACTTTCCAGTATCTAATGTTGTATTAGCAAGCCACCAGTATCCCTACGGTAAAATATGCCAGCCGAAGATTTTTGGAATTTGGCTGGCCGTGCTGGGCGTGTAAACCAATCAAGTGTAGGAATCATTGCTCTAGCAGCAAATAATCAGGAAAAGCTGATAAATTAACAGAATTTGTGAATCAAAAAGTGGAATCTTTAAGCTCAACGCTTGTGAGCATGGTACAAAAAGCTATTAAGCAGTGGGGACAATTGGAGCTACACCTTTTGTATAAGCAGCCTGAGTGGTCTTCTTTCTTGCAATACCTTGCTCATACTTATCGACAAATTGGTAATCATGAACGTTTTGTTACTGAGGTTGAGCAGGTTTTAAGAGGAACTCTAGGCTTTCAGGCTCTCCGGCGAAAACATCCACAAATAGCAAACTCCCTAGTCAATGGTGTACGAGGCTATGCAGAACGCATTTCTAATCGTCCGTTAAGTCTAGTAGATAATACTGGTTTTTCCTGGGAAAGTGTTAGCATAACTCTCAGCCGATTGCATGACGAACGTATCAATCAAGAGGTTTGGGATGCAGATAGTTTATTTGTAAGCGGTAGTCCCTCCTTAAAGAAATTACTAGAAATTCTTCAAGATATACCGGAATTGAATCAAAACCTTGAGCAAGTAATAGGCGGAGCAAGAATAAGTAAAAACTTCCTAGCAGATATAATTTCTGATTGGGTGAACGGCTTAAGCCTGAAAGATATAGCACAGAATTATTTTTCGACTGCTAAAGGTAGAAATATTGAATTTACAGATGCTATGACTAATTGCTGTAAGAGTCTATTCAAAAATCTTATTCCGGCAGCATCCTGGGGTTTAGCAGCTCTGCAAACTTTGACATTCAAAGAAGAAGAGTTTGAGCAGCTTTCAGAAAGGGATCAACAAACTCTACGCAATCTACCTGCTCGTGTGTTTTATGGTGTTAATTCTGATGAGGCGATTACTCTACGACTTCTTAATGTACCCAGACAAGCTGCTCAACCTCTAGCTGGAGAACTTGGGGAACGGATGTTAAATCCAGGTTTACCTTTATCAAGGTTAAGAAGTGAGTTAGCGCAAGTAAAACCTACGGTTTGGACTCAAGCCATTGGAGAAGCAGGGCAAGATTATTATAAAGTTTGGAAAATTATTGAAGGGAAAGAATAGAGACTTCAGTTGCTTGAAAATAAAAATGATTGATCGCACCTCTTAACCTCGCCATCTTACCCAACCCATTCGGCATTAACTCCTTCACCACTCAAAATCGCCCCAAAAATGACTCAAACACTCTCCCTCCAAAGGTAAAACCCGAAGCCGCGATCGCTGCGCTCTGCGTTTATTGAATAATTGGATATCCGTTAATTCGCATAACCAGTTATGCGGATTAACGGATAAGCGGATTAGTAGATGTTCAGAATTATGGTAATCTGCTAGAAATTGATTTTCGAGGGAGGTGAGCCTCATCGCAATATACACAGTGGCATCCTTTAAGGGAGGCGTGGGAAAGACGACGACGGCCGTCCACCTGGCAGCTTACCTGGCGGAATCGGGCGATGCAATTCTAATTGACGGCGACCCCAACCGCAGCGCGACGGGATGGGCCAAGCGAGGGCAGTTGCCCTTTGAAGTGGTTGACGAGCGGCAAGCGCCCTACCGTTTGAGCTCAAGCAAACCCGAACACATCGTTATTGATACCCAGGCGCGGCCTAGTGAAGAAGACTTGCAGAATTTGGTGAGGGGCGATCTGTTGATCCTGCCAACGACTCCAGACGCTCTTTCCCTCGATGCTCTCTTTCAAACCATTGGAGTGCTTAAGAAGTTTGACGTTACGAAGTTTAGAATCCTACTGACCGTTGTGCCACCAGCCCCCAGAAAAACAGGGGAGAAAGCGAGGGAGGCTTTACTTGAACTGGGTTTGCCTCTGTTTGAGATTGGAATTCGCCGCTTTGCTTGCTATGAAACCGCAGCGCTACAGGGTTGCTTAGTGCGGGACGTGAAAGATCGCAATGCAGCAACGGCTTGGCGGGACTACAAACGGCTAGGGAGCGAACTGTTGTGACCAAAAAAGAAAATGCCTTTCGCCGCATCTTCGATGTAGCCTCTGAGGATGGAAAATCTGCTGACCCGCAACCTCTTCTTGAGGTACAGAGGGCGGAACCTGCAAAAGAGCGGATAGTTGCTGAGCTCACGCCTGACCCTGGACTGTTACCTCCGCCTAAAACGAGGGGACGACCTAAAGGGAAAAATCAGATCCAGAGTATGAGGCGGCGATCGCCTACATTCGCAAGAAAACGCACCTGCAAGTTAAGAGGCGGCTCCTGGATTTGGCAGAAGAGGAGGTAAAGTTAGACTTCTCAGAACTGGTGCAGGAGTTGCTAGAGGTGTGGGTGCTGTTCGAGCAAGGGGCGGAACCGGATAGCCTAATAGCTAGATTATCGAATATCCGAAAATCTGGTAATTCGGATTAGAGCGAGGGTTTATAGGTAAGACTGAGGACTGTAAAAGTTGAGTACATTAACATGGAAAACTTCCGTTACCAGCTAACTGAGCATGCATCCGAACAAGTGAGCAAACGTAATATCCAATTGGAATGGATCGAGCAAGTTCTCCAGTCCCCCATCAAAACAAAACCAGATGATAAAGATCCGGAGCTTCGGGCTGCTTATGGAGTTATACCTGAAAAGGATGATCGTATTTTACGGGTAGTTTACAATTTCACTGTAGAGCCTTGGAAAATTGTTACAGCACATTTTGATAGAAATGCAACAAGCAAGCACAAGCGAGGTCTATTATGAAAATTGAATTAAAACACGATCCAGAGGCGGATGCAGCCTATTTCACCCTATCGGAGGGTGAAATCGCAGACTCCGAAGAAAGTCCCCCTGGTATAGTCTGGGACTTCGATAAAAATAACCAGGTAGTAGGAGTAGAAATCTTAAATTTTAAATACAGAACGCCTGATGAGTTTTTCAATCTGGCGGAAGCATCGGAATCCTATCTGACAGAAGAACAAAAGATTGCTTTTCGGGATTTCTTTTCTAAAACCCCGCTACCTGTTTGAGTTGCTTTTTTACCAAAACCTTGATCTAAGTTATCGTTGTTCGTGTGGCTGTGATGCCGTGCCACTTGCAAAGGGTACTAATTGTTTCTGGTAATGGCGATGGGCGATCGGTGGGAGTGACTGCAATCATGGTCGGCTTCTTGAGTTCCCCATAGAACTGATCTCGCCCTTTCCGTTTCGGTATTATCGGCATGGTTAGGTGACTGATTTGACGATCGCCTGCTTTGAGAACTGTTTTATTCTTCCTCCCCAAGCTCACCAAGAGCGTCATCAAATTTGTTAATGATGTCGAGTAATTTTGATACAACTCGCGCAAAGATTTTTTTACGCTCTAATAATTTTGGTTTTTCGTTACAAGCACTCAGCACAGTTTCTCTTAATGGCTCTTTCCCTGAAAATTTATAGTCGGCAATCATTTGATTAACAGCTTCGACCTTGAGATTTTCCTCTATACAGAGTTGCTGAATTGCTTCGATACGTTCTTGAGTCCAGAAGTCTTGAAAGACAGTTTCCACTTTTTCTTCGGGTTCAAGGGTGGGTAGCCGCTCTTCGATAAATTTCTCCAGCAGATCCCGTTTACTTCGTAATTGGGCTTCCTTACCAATGAGTTCAAGGATACAGGCTTTTTGGCTCTGGTACTCTTCTGAAGTGACATCTGTTTGCAGCTCGCGCTGAAGGTTAGCCAGCAGCTTGAGAATATAGGCGACATTGATTTCGTCTCGCTGGATCAGTTCCAGTTCAAAATCGACTTCCTCAACTAAAGACTCTTTCTCGTCATCGGGTTTAGATCGCGTTTTATCATAGATGTCCAGATATTTGCTTTTATAATCTTCAAAGGTTTGTTCATCCAGATTTAAGTCAGAAAAACTAAATTCAGTGAATGATTTACTTACATTCTGCAAACGAATAAGATTACGAAAGGCTTTAACGAACTTAACTTGGTCATCTTCACTAATAAGCTTATTGACATCGTTAGGGATAGTGGCGATCGCTCTCAGTTCTTGCACCCCGTCATTAAATTTTTCAATGTAGTATTCGTAGGGTTGAATGAAAATTTCTTCGCTTGCGTTGGTGTCTGAAAAGAGGGCAACGGCTTGATCAGTATTCTCTTTGAGGTTACGGAAAGAGACGATATTCCCTTGAGATTTAAGTTCGCCCAAAATGCGATTAGTGCGGGAGTATGCTTGAATTAATCCGTGATACTTCAGATTTTTGTCAACGTAAAGTGTATTGAGCTTTTTGACATCAAAGCCCGTGAGAAACATATTGACGACTAACAGAATATCGGCGCGTTCCTGATCCTGAAAGTTTTCTCGATCGCGGTCTTTCATCCGCTTGGCGATATCTTTATAGTAGGCATAGAAAGCCTGACTATCTTTGGCGGAATGTTGGGTTTGGTACATCTGGTTATACTCCGCGATAAATTGATTCAGTTTGTCGCGGCTATGGCTACGGTTGCTTATATCTGCGCTGATATTAAAATCAGGTTCTCCAATTAAGCCGTTTGCGTCTTGGTCTTCTTCGTTATAGCCAGGGGTAAAAATTGTGATCACTCGTAGGTCATGTAATCCCTGTTTTTGTTTGTTTTTGAACGTGTCGTAATAGGTAATTAGGGTGTCTACACTGCTGGCGCAGAGCATCGCCGAGAATTTTCTACCGTGGGTTTTACGGTTATGGTTGGCAATAATCCAATCGACAATTAGAGAAATTCGGTCGGGATTTTCAAAGAATTCTCGGTCTAATTTTGGCTCTGTGATCAGCGTACCGTCTTTGCGTTTGATTTTTCCCCAATACTCGACGGAAAATTTAAGCACGTTTTCATCCGCGATCGCATTGGTAATCACATATTTATGCAGACATTCCTGGAATAGGTCTTTGGTAGTACGTTTACCGTGTTCGTTGCTAGCGGCGTTATCGGCAAAGATAGGAGTCCCTGTAAAGCCAAACATTTGTGCTTGGGGAAAGAATTTGACGATATTTTTATGGGTTTCGCCAAATTGAGAACGGTGGCATTCGTCAAAGATGAACACAATGCGCTTATCTTTCAAGCTTTCCATTGCGACTTCATGACGTTGGGACTTGATCGCTCGGTTGAGTTTCTGGATAGTGGTGACAATGAGGGGGTTATCCCCAGCCATTTGTTCTACTAATTGTCGAGTGTTGTCAGTAGTGTCTACGCAGTCGGGGCTGAAATAATTAAACTCTCTGCTAGTTTGGTAGTCGAGGTCAGCACGATCAACTACGAACAGAACTTTATGGACTTTGGGTAGTTGCGTAAGGATTTGGGCAGCTTTGAAACTGGTGAGGGTTTTGCCCGATCCAGTGGTATGCCAGATATAGCCATTTTTGTTGGTGTTTTTGACACGCTCAATGATGGCTTCGACGGCGTAGTATTGATAGGGACGCAGCACCATCAGCACTTTGTCGGATTCGTGCAGGACAATGTATTTACAGATCATCTTGGAGACGTGGCATTTCTCCAGAAAGCTATCCGCGAAGTCTTCCAGTTGGGTAATCAGGTTATTGTCTTGGTCTGCCCAGTAGAAGGTTTGTTTAAATTCTTGTTTACGGTTGTTGGCGTAGTAACGGGTATTGACACCGTTGGAGATGGCGAAAATTTGGACATATTGAAACAGTCCATTGTCTGCTCCGTAGGAATGGCGTTGGTAGCGGTTGATTTGGTTGAAGGCTTCCTTAAGTTCCAGTCCTCGGCGTTTCAGTACTTCGAGGTAGCCGGGCCCGCCGCCTACAGAAATTATCTCGCCGCCGCCCAGCGTTTGCAACTCTCAGACGGCGCAATGGGTTACTGGGAACTACACATCAGAGAAGATGAACGTCACGGTCGCTGGATGTTAGATGATGTCGCTTTACCGCTAGCCGAAAAATACCCCCAAGACGCTTGGGAACTCGTGCTTGGATACGACCAAG
>NZ_KB235907.1:73933-74398 GCF_000332155.1 Kamptonema formosum PCC 6407
GAACGTCGCCAGCTTCGAGAGCGGATCAAGCGCGGTCATGAATACCGCCGAAGTAAAAAGTTGCTTGGACAAGAGCGCCTTGGGGATATTTCATTGAGGAGGATAAATATGTCTTAGATAAACGACCCGCGATCTGCCTGTTAGCAGAACGTCCTGAAAACTATTTAGAATTGTATCTTGAACCCAACTTTTCACCACAACTCCCTGGCATTAGTAAAGCTGAAATTGCCAGAGAAGCCATTGATTATTTGCTGAAAAATTAGGAAACCGCGAAAGGTTCTAGCTTTCTTGTATGAAAAGTACGGGGTGGAACGCAAACGAGATACCAACTTGGTTTTGAGTCCAGAGTTACTTTTTTTGGAGTGCAGCTCAAAACTTCGCTGATGATTGGTTAACCAATCCAATTTTGCGAGGTCATACGAGTTACTGCATAACTCACTTCTTAACCTTGATAAAGGTAAACCT
>NZ_KB235907.1:74498-74847 GCF_000332155.1 Kamptonema formosum PCC 6407
TCCTAGTGTCTTATTTCTCCCTGCTCCCCCTGGAGATGCTAATTCAAGTAAGTATTTTCCACGTTCTCTTAAAAAGAAAGTATTACAAATTTAAGACTAGCCCTATTTTGTTTAGGTAAAACATCAAAAACGATGAGAAGCAATAAACCCATTTTCATCACTACTTGTCAGAGCGACAGCTTGCTCCCAAGCAAAAACAATATTGACAACAAATGCGTTTGGATGAACCCAATAAACTCTTTTATTTCCTAATTCTCTGCCAGTTACAGCTTCTTTATGAAAGATCCCTTTTCCATGTGATCGTATTCCAATCTGTTTGTAGTTTGCCATGCAAAATCATATTCATCCG
>NZ_KB235907.1:74947-75729 GCF_000332155.1 Kamptonema formosum PCC 6407
CTGCGATCACAGCAGCTTTGGTCATTTCTAGGTGGCCCAGCAGGACGTGCTAGAAGCCATTGCCGTACTAGGCGCACCCGATGGCAGAATGATTTATGGCGGCGAAATCGGCTGGATTCACTCTGAGGGCTTGAATCAGGCGCGATCGCAAATGAGAAGAGACTTGACGTAAAGTGGATAGGGTGGAAAGCAGACTGTAAATAAAAGTTAAGTTTTCAACCACTACCATCCTCTTATTAAGAGCTAAAGGCAATCTAGCAGAAACTTAAAGACTAAATCACTGAGAATTTACTAACTGTTGTCAATTCAGATTCATTGATGCTATGCTGCTTTACAGCAGCCCAAACTTTCAGAAATATAGCACTCGCTATTTTTCCCAAAGTAAGCACTGCTATATCAAACCAGCACTCATACATCTCTCTAAAATTCTGATAGTCGTCTTGTTTGGCAGGCGTTGAGAAAAACAACGCCTCACAGCCAAGAATTGACTTTTCAATTAATACTAATGAAAAAACCCAACACGGAGTTCCCCAGGAGCTCCTTTTTTTTGGTTCGTTTCCAGAGCAGAGCGAAGTGAGAGCTTGTCCCCCAACAAATCAGCAAAGAGGCTTTGACATGGCAAAAAAAGGATACAAGAGTCAGAGAAATCAGCCAGAAATATATGAAGAAGTCAAAAAACCAGTTTCTCTTGGCTTAACCCCGACGGCTAAAGACATACTCCGCAGTTTGGCCACCGCTCAGGGAATATCTCAATCTGAATTTATTGAGCGCCTTATGAGAGA
>NZ_KB235907.1:75829-81432 GCF_000332155.1 Kamptonema formosum PCC 6407
ATTCACTCTGAGGGCTTGAATCAGGCGCGATCGCAAATGAGAAGAGACTTGACGTAAAGTGGATAGGGTGGAAAGCAGACTGTAAATAAAGTTAAGTTTTCAACCACTACCATCCTCTTATTAAGAGCTAAAGGCAATCTAGCAGAAACTTAAAGACTAAATCACTGAGAATTTACTAACTGTTGTCAATTCAGATTCATTGATGCTATGCTGCTTTACAGCAGCCCAAACTTTCAGAAATATAGCACTCGCTATTTTCCCAAAGTAAGCACTGCTATATCAAACCAGCACTCATACATCTCTACTAAAATTCTGATAGTCGTCTTGTTTGGCAGGCGTTGAGAAAAACAACGCCTCACAGCCAAGAATTGACTTTTCAATTAATACTAATGAAAAAACCCAACACGGAGTTCCCCAGGAGCTCCTTTTTTTTTGGTTCGTTTCCAGAGCAGAGCGAAGTGAGAGCTTGTCCCCCAACAAATCAGCAAAGAGGCTTTGACATGGCAAAAAAAGGATACAAGAGTCAGAGAAATCAGCCAGAAATATATGAAGAAGTCAAAAAACCAGTTTCTCTTGGCTTAACCCCGACGGCTAAAGACATACTCCGCAGTTTGGCCACCGCTCAGGGAATATCTCAATCTGAATTTATTGAGCGCCTTATGAGAGAGATAAAGAGTGCTAATAGCAGAACTAATTGTTCTATTTATCCTCAAGAATGCCAAGCCAAGTTAACTAATCTACCTGCATTTGTGCAGGATTAATTCAAATAAATTCTGCACAACTAATTGCTAGAATAAGCTCAGAGTTTAGTGATTATTATGAAGCAAAAAGTTATTGGATACGCGAGAGTATCAACCCGCGAACAAGCTGAGGACAGCCATGCTTTAGAGCAGCAAATGGATCGCTTAGTAAAAGCAGGGGTCGATCTGGTTTACCACGACGTTGAATCAGGAGCCAACCCAGAACGAGAAGAATTTAATAAGCTCGTTCAGGCGGTTGGACGTGGAGAAGTCTCCACTATTGTTGCGACTCGATGGGACAGGTTAACTAGGGAGGAAACAGCCTACGCGGTGATTAAGGGACTCCTGAGAGAACACAAAGTTAAACTGAAACTTCTGGATCAGGGAGAAGTGGATCTCAGCACCGCCTCTGGGGAACTCAGTGCTGACCTACAGGCTCTCTTTGCAGCCCACGAACGTCGCCAGCTTCGAGAGCGGATCAAGCGCGGTCATGAATACCGCCGAAGTAAAAAAGTTGCTTGGACAAGAGCGCCTTGGGGATATTTCATTGAGGAGGATAAATATGTCTTAGATAAACGACCTGCGATCTGCCTGTTAGCAGAACGTCCTGAAAACTATTTAGAATTGTATCTTGAACCCAACTTTTCACCACAACTCCCTGGCATTAGTAAAGCTGAAATTGCCAGAGAAGCCATTGATTATTTGCTGAAAATTAGGAAACCGCGAAAGGTTCTAGCTTTCTTGTATGAAAAGTACGGGGTGGAACGCAAACGAGATACCAACTTGGTTTTGAGTCCAGAGTTACTTTTTTGGAGTGCAGCTCAAAACTTCGCTGATGATTGGTTAACCAATCCAATTTTGCGAGGTCATACGAGTTACTGCAAAACAAATATATCCAGCAAGGGATCTACCAAGAAAAACCTGAAGAATGGCAATTACACCTTAATACCCATCCCACTGAGCGGTTAATTACTGATGAAGAATTTGTCGAACTTCAAACCCTCCAACAATTCAATGCCAAGAAAGTAGCAACTTCCGGTAAGACTTGTTACTTAACCGGATTAGTTATTTGCGCTCGCTGCGGCTATAAATGCGTGTTAAAGCGCAGCGCTCAATATCAATATTACGGGTGCAGGCAATCGGGAACTGGTTGCCAAAACCGCTCTTGCATTCGCCTTGAAAAAATTGATCAAGCCATTATTAGTCAATTATTTCTCAAAGCCACGTCCTTGGAATCGGCACAGGAGGAACAGGAAGTTTCTTTCCAATGCCCTCCAGAAGTAATCAAGTTAAAACAGCAACTAGAAGGGGTGGATGAACTGCTTAAAATTGCGCCGTCTGATTTACTTCAGCAAGCCAGAACTAAATTCCTCAAGCAAATTGAAGAAAAAAGCGCCCCCGAAGGAGTAGAAAGTTTTGTGATGGCTACGGCACAGGAAATTATCTCTCATCCTCAAGCAAAAAAGCTTACCTTCTGGTACACCTTAACTCAAGATGAGCGCGACATCCTTTATGAAAAGCTGATCGAGAGAGTCAAGGTAGATGAAGGCAAAGTGATTTCAGTGGAACTGAAAATTTAGAGCGTCAAGGAATATTCTTAGGAGAAAGTATGAATTTTTCTCAATCAACCCTCAAAACTTTTCAAGAAGCCGTAGACCGATTCCTGAGCGCTGAAGCAGAAGTTCTTAAAACTTGGCAAGGTTATTGTCATTGTCCAGATCCAGGGCTCCAGGTTAAGTGCCAAAAATGTCCATACTTTATAGAACTGGTGTTAGAAATTCAAAAAAAGCTTCAGCCTGAGCCTGAGAAAGTTTTTCCGAGAATACTGCCGCTGGAACTGGAACAACCTTATTCAGAAGAGTTGCTACAGCAATGTTTAGAACTATATGGTCAGAAATACTCTTTCGCACAAATTCAGCGCCTTACTGGAATTACTAACCGCGAAGTCTTGAGAGATTGGCTAAATAGCAACGGTTTGCTCAAGAAGTCAAGTGACTATTCTCAAGCGGAAAGGCAGCCCTATTTAGCGCTTTACAAAGAAGGTTTGACTCCAAAACAAATCGAGGATGCTACAGGAGTTTCTGTGGAGTTACTCTACGATTGGATTAAACTGGCAGGCATCAGCCGAGGGCACAATAGCTATCCCAAAAAGCAAAAGGAGGAATGTTTATCTCTATATGTTAAAGGTGCTTCCTGTGGAGAAATCGAAGCTCTCACTGGAATTTCAAGGGCTACAGTTGGAGATTGGGTCAAACAGGCTAATTTAGGAAGAAAGCCGTGTAAAGGAGGGCGACCGCCTAAGTATTCGCCCGACGTAAAGCAGGCGTGTTTGGAATTGTTTGCTCAGGGTAAAAGTGTTTCACAAATTGAAGAAAAACTAAACATTTCACCACTTACAATTCGTCGGTGGAGGCGAGAGGCTGAACGCTTGGCACAAAGCTCTCCAAACTGTCCTGTGCTTGACGGCGATGACAAAGACCTCTAAAGAGACCGGACTCTATCAAAATAACGTGAGCTGCACCCATACCGATTAGGGTGCGGCTGCGGACTTTGGCGTGGGTTTTTACCCATTTTATAGGTGGCGAGCTCCCGTCAACAATGCTGGATGTGGTGGGGTCAACTGTTTGGCAAGTGAAAAGCGCGGAGCGTTTTTGGTATGGGGGCGATCGCTGTGTTTCTAGCGATCGTTCTAATGTTGGTTATACTCTCGACTATAGTCCTACTACCGCGCGATCGCACACTACTTAAACATAGAATCAAGCATTTCAGAAATATCGCGCTAGTCACGCCCTCGGTTTAAGTAACTTATGTATGTAACTATTGACAGCTACCTAGAGAGAAGCTCATGATAAGTTACCTAAAGTTATATGTAACTAGCGATGAGTAAATTGGCAAGGGTGAAATATGGGACGGCTCAACTCCCATCTGGCAAAAAGATAGAGGTGGGTTTTAGGCAGTGGTATGAATGGCTAGAGCATCCAGAGACTAAATCCTTCAGGGTTGATGATGGCGAGGGTTACACAGCCAGAAAAGAAACAGAAGGAGGCTACTGGTACGCCTACCGCAAAGTTGAGGGAAAGTTACATAAGCGTTACATAGGATTGTCTAAGGCTCTGACTTTGCGGCGACTGGCTGAAGTTGGGGCATTATTCGATATCCCTAGTCAACCTAAGTTACCTAAGCCTATGGGTAACTCAAAGGTCAGTGAAGAGTTACATAATGAACTAGGTAACTTACAAACAGTTAACTTAGGGTTACAGAAGGAAATTACCCAACTAAAAGCAGAACTAGCAGAGGCGCGATCGCAACTTCCCTCCCAGACCGCGCAAGATTCCACATTTTGGGACTTTCCAGACGCGGCGGACTTGCTCAACCAGCTCAAGGCTAAGCGTAAAAAATCAAAAACTGATTTACAAGATGTGGAAGCAATCTTAGAACTGTTGCCAGAGATGCCACAACAATCACAGCCACAGCTACCCGATTTGTATGCAGCGAGGGATAAGCTTTTTGAGATGCCATCCTTGGGCGGCTGGAAGTTTGAGAAAGGTGAGAAGCGCGATCGCTTCTATGCTTTTGCCTCTGCTCTGATTGAAGAGGCCTCAAAACTTGACCAAAATTACACCATAATCCAGCGCTTACAATCTGACCTCAAGCAAGCAACCGAACGGTGCGACGGATACGGCAACCAGTTGAGAGAAAAGACAGAAACCATTCGCAAGCTTACGGCAAAGCTAGGGCAACGTCCGTTTTAGGTATTGAGCCGATATCTGTGTAAAAAGTGCAATATAAACTACCATTACCAACTTTCTTGCTTTGGCTGCTGTTGTATGCGATCGCTAACTCCAACTTCCAACAGTTCTCATTTCAGTCTTGCAAAAACCATAAAAACCATAAATTGGTCATTTTTACCCCCCTATAACGTCTATTTGACATGGCTTGCTATGCGACTACCACACTAACTACGAGGATTTAGGAGGTGTCGGAGTACAAAAAGCAATTAAAAGTCAGCGAAAGTTAATTTAACTTAATTAAAATTTGTGAAAATTGGAGGATAATTTAGGATTTTTGAGGGACAAGTAGGAGATATTAGGAAATAAGAGGGAATAAGAGGAAATAGAAGGGTTAAATATAAAGCTTTTTGTGGCTTCCACTAACTATCGGGGTGCGTTCCTTCTCACAAAAAGTTGCACCCCTGTGTGGAAGATGCAACTTAGGCTTATTGCTGGTAGGTATTACCTCTTAGAACCTGACCTTTGTCGCAGTCGTAACATCAGCGGGGTTAGTACCCGAATCAGCGAGGCAACAGAGCAGATGAAGATAGCGAACGATCGCTCTGCATGAACATTCTGGCAGCCCGAAAAATTACTCTTCCAGTTCGCTTTTTTTGTACAAAAGTGCGGTAGCACTGCCTTCAATAAAACCAAACAAACTGAACTGCAACTCTTCCTAGAAAACGGCTATCGCCTTTGTTCCGATACATTAATATGAAATAGCTGAATGGCTATCACAAAGCGGCAATTAAAAAAGCAGCCTTAACAGCTTTTCAATTAGTTCGGCTTGCTCAAGTGTGAAAGTACAGCTTGCTATAAATGACACGAGTTACAGCTTGTATCTGCCAGGGTAAAAGGTAACTTTCCTTGCATCTTTTTCAACATTATGGGATATTGAATTGAAAAAACTAATTCAAATAGAAACTTATGGCAACTGAGCAAGAGCTTCAATCTCTTTTTAATGCCTTGGATCGCGATCAAGATGGCAAAGTATCGAGTAATGAGCTTTTTTAAGTCCTGGGTTAAATGCAGTCATTTTAGCAGAAACAGGTACTAGCCCTGCGGAACTGCTAGCGACGTCTCGAGATGAAGA
>NZ_KB235907.1:81532-81990 GCF_000332155.1 Kamptonema formosum PCC 6407
GTAGCTAAGGCTTGTTCGCGTCGCTGCATATCGGCNTTAAAGGTGACTTGCGACACGGCTAAATAACCATTAACTGCCCTTGACCTTCGGCTAAAGCCTCCAGAACTCCAAGGTATTGACCATCAGCAAAACGCTGTTGTAATCGTGTTTCTGTTTGATGTTGACTGAGTTCGGATTCAGCCTGAATTGAAGAACTCAATTGCTGCTGTTTAACTGAGGCAATTGATTGATTTGAGGGGCGCTGCGGGTACTGAGTCCTCTCTGATTTCCATCTCCCCTGTTGGTGATTGAGGTTGTGCAGGCTTGAGCTGTGGGGTGTTGTCAGTAGATTTTAGGAGTTCGATTTGAGCTTGAGTAAGAGATGCGTTGGAGCCAATTTTTAAGCCGTTTTGATTGGCTTTTTGATGAGGTTTCCAACCGGGGTATTAAGGCTTTTTGCTAGTTCCTTGAGGGTCATA
>NZ_KB235907.1:82090-82908 GCF_000332155.1 Kamptonema formosum PCC 6407
TGAAGTTCACGATTGAGATTACTGAAGAAGCGATCGAAGATATGGAGTGCTTGGATAAAGCAGCGTGTGTTACCATTATTGATGCAATAGAGCGGCAACTTGTTAATCAGCCTTTGCTGGAAACCAGGAACCGCAAGCCGATGCAGCGCTTTGAGATGTATTGCTTTGAGTTGAATTTGGGGCTTGTTGCTGTACAGTTGCCACACCTAACGCCACAATCCCCAACACAATCAGCATAAATTCTAAAGCCAAATCAACAGCATTTAACCCAGCCTGGTCAGCTCTATTTGCAATCGCACGGGCTAAAACTTCTTCGCTAAGATAACCTTGTTCGTAATCAGCGACCAGGCGCTCTATTGTCTGGCTGTTTGGATTGCTGCTGTTGCTGCTGTTGCTTTCCATTAGAACCGCCTAATTTGAAGTTGTACTCACCGCTAAAAAAGGGTGTTTGAACATTCCCACCAACTCCTACCAAGGGACTTAAGGAATTGCTAGGTATAGGGCCTTGAGTTGCACTAGGGGATGGGTTTGATGTTGGTAACTGTCTCCCCCTCCCTTGCTGTAAATCCTTCTTAATTTGCGTCTCTATGGTTTTGACAATTGGGTTCTGTTGGAAATTGGGAAACTTTAAACTCAACATATAAAGCCATCCAAAATTAACAGCAGCACACCACAAACCATAGAGCGCTAGTACCGTTACGATTGGGCTGGTAAAGCGCTCCATGTTGTTTACCTGCCACTGGGAATAAATTGGTTTTGCCGACGAGACTTATCGAGATTGTTAAGAAATGAGCGGCCGCTGTCTAGTCCCGCGCTGC
>NZ_KB235909.1:0-517 GCF_000332155.1 Kamptonema formosum PCC 6407
CGGTTGTGCTGCTGCTGTCGGAGATAGGTCACTCTCAGTAGTAGGGTTAATTTCTGCGACTTTCTCCTCTGTTGGCGCTACCTCTGGAGGAGATAAAGTGCGATCGCTCTCTGCTAATGCTAGCTTTGGAAGTTTGGCTTCTGAAGTTGAGGTATCCTGTAGTTGGGCGATCGCGCCTGCTGGTACTGAAGCTATTCCCAGACATCCCACCAACATTGACAAGGAGAAAACCGGAGAAGCGATTAGTGTCGCTTTCCTCGCAGTTGTAAATTTATCCATTTTTCCTCACACCATAATCCGAATCGTTTCACCAGAAGGATATTAACAGTAGAGCTGGATCGGATATGTAAAATTAGCCACATTCTGGCCGACAGTTTTTAGAGCGTTAGTTTCAAGATTAAAAAATTTACTGATTTATTCAAGTATTTATACTGGTTCAATACTTGAATTTTTATGATTAAAGTTAAGTCAGACTTCCACCTTCTGCCCTAACTGTAACTGAGGGTTAAACCTCAAG
>NZ_KB235909.1:527-686 GCF_000332155.1 Kamptonema formosum PCC 6407
GAGGTTGACGATATTTTGGCTTTGAAAGGCCGCATTAGGTATGTAAATCTCGGAGTGACTATCGATTAAGTACATACTTGTTAAGCGCAGACCAATTTTTCTGATCACTGCCCGCGAACCATCTGGCAAAGCCACAACATCGCCGAAACTGAAAGGCGT
>NZ_KB235909.1:696-1221 GCF_000332155.1 Kamptonema formosum PCC 6407
AAGATTAATAATGTTTTCACCTTGGAAATTGGCATTAGGGATATAAATTTCAGAGTGACTATCGATTAAGTACATAGTTGTTACCCGCAGACCAATTTTTTTGATCACTGCCCGCGAACCATCTGACAGAGCAACAACATCGCCGAAACTGAAAGGCGTATCAATCAATAACACTAAGCCACTGAAAAAGTTCGCCAGAATGTCCTTTAAGGCAAAACCGAGGATAAATGCTGCTCCCCCAATTGTTACTAGCAAACCGGATAGATCGAAACCCAATTGCTGTAAAGCTAGCAATCCACCAATGAAATAGGTGAAAAAGGGCAGGATGTTTTGGAGTATGGGTATTAAGACATCATCCCACATTGCTTCGGAGCGGTCGGCATACTGCTTGAGTGCATAGAGAACTACTTGGGTTAGAAGTTGAGCAATCCAGTAAGTTACTATTAAGAAATTAAGTGCACTCAGACCTCTCTGGATTAGCCCGATCGTTACTGGCTGACCGTTAAATTCCAGACTACTTCCCCA
>NZ_KB235909.1:1231-2806 GCF_000332155.1 Kamptonema formosum PCC 6407
ATAAGTTACTATTAAGAAATTAAGGGTGTTCAGACCTCTCTGGATGAACTCAATCGTTATTGGCTGGCCGTTAAATTCCAGACTACTTCCCCATTGTGCTAATAACAAATTCATCCCGACGAAGCAGACTAGCAGAAGTATCGGGCCCCGTGAGATATTCAAGGCTACCAGTGGTATATCAGTTGGTAGTCGGCGTAAAACTACCCGCAGCACTAAGAACAGGATATACAAACTAACAATGGTAAGTCCCAGTATCCCAAAATTGCTGAGAAATGCTACAGCACTACTTGACATCTAATTGCCCTCCAATTGTGATGGAACTTTGAATTTGAATTTTTACTACTAATAGAATTCAATCATCAAAATTAAACAAATGATAGTGGACTGTAACTGAGGGTTAAACTTCAAGTTACAGCTAGAGCAGAAAGATTACATCAAGTAGGATTGTCTTAGATGCCAAACCAAATCCTGACGCACTTCACTCTTGATCCGATTTCCACGCTCGCAATGCTCTAGCTTGATGCTATCTACATAAAAGCGCACCGTTGTCTCCCGACTTTGGTCTCCGCTAACTTCATTCACCCAAATTTTCGGGTCTTGCCATTGATTTCGAGAACTCTTAAAACTCTCACTCATCCAAACTTGAAAGCTTTCCACTAGATCGTCTAATCTCGTTTCCATGCCCACAGGATTGTTGATCGTCTGATATAATTTATTGATTTTTATAATCAACAAATTAATTCTCTGTTCCCACTCTCTAGGCAATGTCATCAAATCTTCTTTAAACAAATCTGGGTCTTTTAGCCAGCATTGATACCAGATTCTGACTAGACCAATGAGCGTATTATTAGAGGGCGCACCTCCAATTTCAACTAACTTGCTGCGCTTGTGCTTATCCTGACGTTCGGCTCTCCTCTCCAAACCGATCGACAGACAAATTTCTAAGAATTGTTTCTGGATTGCTCTGATTTCTTCTGCATCTAATCCTCCCTGTTCTGCACCGGAGATGATATCTGATAGTTGCTTCAAATTTATTTCAATTTTCAGTAGCATACGGGTGACTTCTTGCTCGGCTAGCAACCGCATGACCCCAACTTCTCGCTTCAATTTCTGTTTGACTCCGGCTCCAGAATAGCCATAGTAACGTTCAATTGCTTCCAGTTTTTGCTCTATGTCTCCCATTGTATCAGGATGGGCAAGCACTACTTTTTCCATCAGAGATATCGCTCTTGCTGGATCGACATCACCCTTGATCGGAATGGAAATGGTGTAGTAATAGTGACTCGTAGGACGGCTGAAATTAAAATGTTTTGGCTTTGAAAGGGGCATTAAGGATTAAATTTTCGAAGGACTATTCATTAATTCAATATTGTTACCCGCAGACCAATTTTTTTTGATCACTGCCCGCGAACCATCTGACAGAGCAACAACATCGCCGAAACTGAAAGGCGTATCAATCAATAACACTAAGCCACTGAAAAAGTTCGCCAGAATGTCCTTTAAGGCAAAACCGAGGACAAATGCCGCTCCCCCAATTGTTACTAGCAAACCGGATAGATCGAAACCCAATTGCTG